>CBDTVN010000019.1:0-33336 GCA_965364195.1 uncultured Sulfitobacter sp.
CTCATATCCGTTTGCATCAGCAAGTTGCGCGCTTTTTGCAGGCGCAGTTCCATATAGTACCGCTTGGGCGAGCGGTTAAGATATCGGCGGAACAAGCGTTCCAACTGGCGCGTGGACATGCCGACATCTTGGGCAAGGATCGAAGGGCTGATCGGCTCTTCGATATTGGCTTCCATGATCTGGATGACGGCGGATAGCTTGGGATGGCGCACGCCAATACGGGTCGGCACACTCAAACGCTGGGTGTCCTGATCGGTACGAATGGAACTGTAGATCAGCTGGTCAGCGACCGCATTGGCCAGATCCTCGCCTTCATCATCCGCGATAATCTTGAGCATCAGGTCAATAGATGAGGTGCCGCCCGCCGTGGTCATCCGGTTGTTGTCCACAACAAACACAGACTTGGTGAGCGTCACTTCTTCAAATTCTTCGGCAAAGCTGTCCTGATTTTCCCAGTGGATCGTGGCGCGCTTTCCGTCCAACAGACCCGCTTTAGCCAGACAATAGGCCCCAGTACACAAACCGCCGATCACCAGACCTTTGCGCGCTTCACGGCGCAGCCATGCAAGCACCTTTTTCGTAGTGGCGGCTTGTATATCAATGCCAGAGCATATCAGGATTGTGTCGTCGCGGTTCATATCGACCAGATCACTATCGAGTTGGAACACGGTTCCCGCAGAGCAGGCTGCCGATACGCCGCCTTCGCCGATCACGCTCCATTCATACAAGGTGCGTCCCGCCATACGGTTGGCGATGCGCAAGCTTTCGATCGCGGTCGAAAAGCACAAAAGGCTGAAATTATCGAGCAGCACAAACACGAAACGGCGCGATTTGTCGGGATCTTGGGGTATCCGTTGGGCGTGAGGGGTTTGGGCCACGGTAGAATCCAGCGTGCTACGGGTTAAGTAATTTTACAGAGGATCACTAGGACATGAGGTGTGTTGTGAGGTCAAGCAATGAAATGGGTTATGGCCACCGCCTCATAGGTTTTGTATAGATTAACACCTACACTGCGTTCGTGACAAAAACTGTCGCTGCGCCAAAGACCGGAGCATGAGTTATGACGACCTGGAGCAAATCGAGCTGGCGTTCTAAGCCACGGATTCAAATGCCTGACTACCCAGATCAGGCAGCCCTTAATACTGTCGAAGAGCAGCTTTCGCGCTATCCGGTTTTGGTCTTTGCAGGCGAGGCGCGCCGCTTGCGCAAGCATCTGGCGGCCGCCGGGCGGGGTGAGGCATTTTTATTGCAAGGCGGCGACTGCGCCGAGAGTTTTGAGCAATTCAGCTCTGATATGATCCGCGACACGTTTAAGGTCATGCTCCAAATGGCGGTTGTCCTGACCTATGGCGCGAAAGTACCCGTAATCAAAGTGGGCCGCATGGCAGGTCAATTCGCCAAGCCACGCTCCGCCAATATGGAGACCGTGGACGGGATAGAACTGCCAAGCTACCGTGGTGACATCATCAACGATCTGGCGTTCACGCCTGAGTCTCGCACCCCGAACCCCGAAAACATGATGCGCGCCTACACCCAATCAGCGGCCACGCTGAACTTGCTGCGCGCCTTTTCAACAGGCGGTTATGCGGACGTGCACAAAGTGCATGGCTGGACGCTGGGCTTCACGGACGGAGAGAAGGCTGCTAAATACCGCGACCTTGCTGCGCGCATCTCTGATACGCTTGATTTCATGGCCGCCGCAGGTGTTTCGCCTGACAACGCGCATACTCTGCAATCGGTTGAGTTTTATACCAGCCACGAGTCTCTGTTGCTGGAGTATGAGGAAGCGCTGTGCCGCCAAGAAGCGGAGACCGGCAAGTGGCTTGCAGGCTCCGGTCATATGATCTGGATCGGGGACCGCACGCGCCAACCTGATGGCGCGCATGTTGAATTCGCCTCCGGTGTGCAAAATCCGATTGGTCTGAAATGCGGACCAAGCATGGAAGCGGACGACCTCAAAAAGCTTATGGCCAAGCTGAACCCCGACAATGAAGAGGGGCGCCTGACCCTGATTGCGCGCTTTGGGGCGGGCTCAGTGAGCGATCACCTGCCACGTCTGATCAAGGCAGTACAGGAAGAGGGTGCGAACGTCGTATGGACCTGTGATGCAATGCATGGCAACACGATCAAATCCTCGTCCGGTTATAAAACACGCCCCTTCGAGAGTGTTCTGCGCGAAGTGCGTGAGTTCTTCGGTGTCCATGCGGCGGAGGGCACAGTGCCGGGCGGTGTGCATTTCGAGATGACAGGGCAGGATGTGACCGAATGTACAGGCGGCGTGCGCGCTGTTTCGGATGAAGATCTGTCAGATCGTTACCACACAGCCTGTGATCCGCGTCTCAACGCCAGCCAGTCACTTGAACTAGCGTTCTTGGTTGCGGAGGAGCTGTCCGCGCGTCGGGAAAACGAGGCTGCAAAAGCAGTGGGCTGATTAAGTGGCTTTGAAAGAGGTAGGGCAGAACGCTCTGCCTCTTTCTGTTTAGTCGTCTTAACCGTCGCTTTTTACCAACCGCAGATACGCAGGGCGTTTGCTCGTCGCTCGCTCTGCCTCATGTGAGGAGGCAAGTGCTGCGAACCGCTGTGGGGCTTCTTTTGTTTCCTGCGGCGCGGCATTTGAATCTGCGAAGGGTGCATTGCCCAGACGGTGTACATTTACCGTTTGCACGTTAAAGCGGCGCGGAACCGTGCCCAACTCTCCTAAACTGACCATACAGCCCAGTATGCGGCTCACGTCACCGAGATCGCTTTTGAGCGGCAACAGAATCATGCGGGCCTCTAGCGCGGGCTGACCCAAACTGCTCGTGGACTGCATAACCACTTCGGCAGTAGCAGGGGTCTGGAACACTTCTTCCAGCAATCCTGCGACCATGATACGGGCGTCTTGCTCGAAAAAGGCAGTGATCGGCATGCCGCGTGCTTCCATACCCATAATATCATGCAGGTGACTGCCAGCAATGCGCATCCGCGCCACACCTGGTGCGATCCGCTCAAGAATAAAGGCGTGCTCCAGCGCGCTCTCGATGCCGCGCGGGTCAATCTCGGCGCGCTTGGGCATTTCACGGCCCGCACGCAAAGCGTCCCAGTAGGCTTCAACGAGGGACAAAGCTGCGTAACCGCTGTGAGGGTGGTGGTCTGACATAGTTAAGACATTGTGTTGGGTTTCACTTGAATTGTCCATTGCATCTCTCCTCATACTGGTGTGCGTTCTGGGGGACTCGGGCGGTTTTCTACAGCTTTTATGCGTGTTTAGGCCTGAATCCACATTCTGTGCGGTGTCCGTCTGTAGGGCAGCTATAGCACCAGCTGCCGCATCTTGGACATATTTCAGTCATAAGGGTTAACGCCGTTCCTACGCTTTCGATAGGTATGTCGGGATGACGGGGCTTGCAGATAAGGGGGTAAAAACCTTATTCCAACCCCAAGGTGAAATGAAGGGGTGTGTTGGAATGATCAGGTCAATGACGGGATTTGCAACAAAGAGTGGCGCGCTGGGGCCGCACAGTTGGAGCTGGGAGCTGCGCGCTGTGAATGGCAAAGGACTCGACCTACGCATCCGCGTACCGGACTGGATACCGGGGCTGGAGACAGGCCTGCGTAAGGCCGCGGCGGCAGATATTGCACGTGGCAATGTGACTTTGGGCCTGCGCGTTGTCCGCGAAGAAGGCGGCAGTGGGCTGGCTGTGAACGAGGCGCAGCTTGCCACAGTGCTTGAGGCGTTGGGACGGATCGAGATGGCGGCAATGGATGCGGGTGTATCACTGGCACCGTCCAAAGCGACCGATATCGTGACCATGCGCGGTGTTCTGGAACAAGCAATCATTGAGGATGATAACGATGTGCTGGCCTCTGCGCTGTTGGGCGAATTTGAAGCTGTCTTGTCCGAGTTTAACGCAATGCGCAGCGCCGAAGGAGCCGCCCTTGATAAGGTTTTGCGCGATCAAATGGCACAGATCGAAGCTTTGACCACCGAGGCCGCAACGCTTGCCGATGCCCGTGCCGCCGACAGTGCTGAGATTCTCAAACGTAACCTAGCGCGGGTTATGGATAACGCTGCGGAGATTGAGCCGGACCGGATCGCAGCCGAGCTTGCCATGATCGCTGTGAAGGCCGACATTACCGAAGAGATTGACCGCCTGCGCGCGCATGTGGCTGCGGCCCAAGCATTGCTGGATGCAGTCGGCCCCATCGGGCGCAAGCTGGATTTCCTGATGCAGGAGTTCAACCGCGAGGCAAATACGTTGTGTGCGAAGGCGCAAAACAGTGATCTTACGCGGGTGGGGCTTGCGCTCAAGGCTGTGATCGACCAATTGCGCGAGCAAGTGCAGAATGTGGAGTAAGATATGAGCGAGCAAAACAATGAGTGATCGGCGCGGCCTTTTGATCATCCTGTCCTCGCCCTCTGGCGCGGGGAAATCGACCTTGGCCAAGCGGCTGATGGTCTGGGACGATACGCTGAGCTTTTCCATCTCAGCCACCACCCGGGAGCCACGCGCCGGTGAGTTGGACGGCAAGGACTACCGCTTTGTCACGGAAGAGACATTCCGCAAGTGGGTTGGCGAGGGCGAGATGTTGGAGCATGCGCATGTCTTCGGCAATTTCTACGGCTCTCCCAAGGGACCTGTCGAAACCGAGATCGGCGCGGGCAATGACGTGCTCTTTGACATCGACTGGCAAGGTGCACAGCAAATCCGCAACTCGCCACTGGGTCTTTATACGCTGTCGATCTTTATCCTGCCCCCGTCCATTTCGGAGCTGCACCGGCGTCTGGTCAGTCGCGGTCAGGACGATGAGGCCACAATCGCCAAACGCATGCAGAAAAGCTGGGACGAAATCAGCCATTGGGACGGATACGACTATGTCATCGTGAACGATGATTTGGACACAACCGAAGACAAGCTCAAAACCATCATCTCCGCAGAGCGGCTCAAACGCACACAGCAGCCGCAACTCAGCGATATCGCCCGTAAACTGCAAAGCCAATTCGAGGATTTGAAATGACCATCTACGCCCTTGCCGACATCACCCCGCAGATTGACCCCACTGCTTGGGTTGCGCCCGATGCCAATGTGATTGGCAATGTCCGCATGGCTGAAAAGTCATCCGTCTGGTTTGGCTGCACCATTCGCGGTGATAACGAGATCATTAGCATTGGTGCGGGATCGAACGTGCAGGAAAACAGTGTTTTCCACACCGATCCGGGCTGTCCGCTGACCATCGGTGTGAATTGCACGATTGGTCACAAGGTGATGCTGCACGGGTGTACCATCGGGGATAACTCGCTCGTCGGGATGGGGGCCACAGTCCTGAACGGCGCCAAGATTGGTAAGAACTGTCTGATCGGGGCAGGGGCACTCATTACCGAGAATAAGGTCATCCCTGACGGCAGCCTTGTTATGGGTGCACCCGGCAAAGTCGTGCGTATGCTGGACGAGGCTGCGATTGCGGGTCTGACCAAAAGTGCGGAGCATTACCAAGAGAACGCCGCACGCTTCGGACAAGACCTCAAGGTGCTCTAGACCATGATTGCGCCGCTGTCCTTGGATGATGTGGTGGCAGGACTGCCGATGCCTGCGCTGGCCATTGCACATAGTGAAGAGATTGCGGCGATCAATCCCGCGGCGCAAAAACTTCTTGGGATGCAAGCGCTGGGACGTCCGTTTATCACGGCGGTGCGTCAGCCCTCCGTTGCGGAGGCAGTCGAGGCCTGCCTGTCTGGCGCATCGAGGGCGGATGCGGAGTATTTGGCACGAAAAAACGGGAATGACCTGACGTATACTGTCGCGGTCAGCCGGATCGGAGAAACAGGTGCTGTGCTGGTTTTGTTTCAGGATGTGACCGATGTGAGCGCCGCCAGCGAGATGCGCCGCGATTTTGTTGCGAATGTCAGCCATGAATTGCGCACCCCGCTCACTGCGTTGATGGGATTTATCGAGACATTGCGAGGACCCGCCCGCGATGATGCCCCCGCGCGCGAGCGATTTTTGGAGATCATGACCGCAGAGACGGAGCGGATGAACCGCCTTGTCGGTGATCTTTTGTCGCTTAGCCGCGTGGAAGCCGACGAGCGGGTGCGTCCCCAAACTCGGGTGGATGTTATCGAGGTTCTGGCCGCTGCTGTGCGCAATCTGGAACCGATAGCGTCGGAGGCAGAGACTGCTTTGGTGCCGCAGTTACCAGAAGCAGCAGTGACCCTGCGTGGTGACATGGACCAACTTACCCAAGTTTTCACCAACATTATCGAGAACGCCATCAAATACGGTGGCGCCGGCAAACGGGTGTTTGTCTCCGCACGGGTCGAGACACAGGCACCGCTTTTGCGCGCAGCCGGTGTGGTGATCACCGTACGTGACGAAGGGGCAGGGATTGCCGCACGCCACCTTCCGCGCCTGACGGAGCGATTCTATCGGGCCGATGATCACCGCAACCGCGCATTGGGCGGCACAGGGCTGGGCCTTGCGATTGTGAAACACATTCTCAACCGTCATGGTGGACGGATTAAAATCACATCCCAGATCGGACAAGGTACTGAAGTCAATATTGTTTTACCGACTGAGTGAGGACTGCGCGCAAGGTTTCTGGAGAAACATCTGGCCTGCGCGCCCACTGTCATAAAACTGTAATGCTACTGTCACAAAAGCATCGCAACGCAGGCCTAACGTGATTGCAGATCATCATGGGGATGATCGAATTTATTTGCTGACAGGAGACATCAATGTCTTTCGTAAAATCCACCACATCTGCACTGGCGATTGCCGCCGTATCCGCAACCACCGCTGCCGCGCGTGACAATATTCAAGTGGCAGGCTCTTCCACCGTTCTGCCCTACGCAGCAATCGTGGCCGAAGCCTTTGGCGAGAACTTCGACTTCCCGACACCCGTGGTCGAATCCGGTGGCTCCTCTGCGGGGCTCAAGAGATTTTGTGATGGTGTGGGCGAGAACACTATCGACATCGCCAATGCCTCCCGCCAGATCCGCGAAAAGGAGTTGGCCGTTTGTGCCGAGAACGGCGTGAGCGAGATTATCGAAGTGCGTGTCGGCTATGACGGGATTGTCTTTGCCTCCGACATCAATGGTGCCTCCTTCGCCTTCACCCCCGAGGATTGGTACAAAGCACTGGCCGCCGAGCATTTTGTGGACGGCGCGCTGGTGCCTAACCCGCTCAGCACATGGGACGAAGTGAACCCCGATTTCCCTGCCCAACCTATCATCACCTACATCCCCGGCACCAAGCACGGCACACGTGAAGTGTTTGAGGAGAAAGTGCTTCTTGCAGGCTGTAAAGACGGCGGTTTCCTTGCCGCGATGGAAGCGGCTGGCGTGGATGAAGACACCGCCGAGGGCAAATGCATGGCCGTGCGGACGGACGGCAAATCAGTCGATATCGATGGCGACTACACTGAGACGCTGGCGCGCATCGACAGCAACAAGGACGGCATCGGCGTCTTTGGTTTGGCCTTCTACGAGAACAACACCAACAAACTGCAAGTGGCGACAATGTCGGGCGTGGTCCCGTCAACCGAGAGCATCTCGACTGGCGAGTATCCTGTATCGCGCCCGTTGTTTTTCTACATCAAGCAGGCCCATATCGGTGTGATCCCAGGCCTCAAGGAGTTCGCGGAGTTCTTTGTAGCGGATGAAGTCGCCGGCCCCGATGGCCCGTTGGCAGAGTACGGCCTTGTGTCCGATCCCGCATTGGCCGAGACCCAAGAAGCTGTGATGAACGAGACCACAATCGGTGGCGGGTCCTGAGCCGCAGTCGATCTAAATAACAAAAAGGGGCTGCCTATTCAGGCGGCCCCTTACCTTTGACACTCCTGCGGAGCCCTTATGCCCCTGTCTCTCTTCGGCAATCCTTTGACATTGGCGCTTATCGTGCTGGCCCTCGCCATTGTGGGGTATGCCATGGCGCGAGGCCGTGCGCTGGCACGTGCGGGGGGCGATGCGCGAAAGCTGCATTCGCTGCCCAACTATTACGGCATGACAGCGGCCATGTTTGCGGCTGTGCCTGCGTTGGGTGTGCTAGTGATATGGCTGCTGGCGCAACCGATGATGATCCAGAACGCGGTGCTGCCGATGTTGCCTGTTGAAGCGGTGGGAGAGAATGGGACAAGCAGCCTGATCCTCTCGGATGTAAACCGCGTCGCGGAAGGGTTGAACATCGCTGTGGCGGAAGGTGTGCTGGACGCTCAAAGCATTGCAGCGCTGCGTGACGACCCATCTTCGCTGCGTAATACGTTGGCAGGAGTGGGTGTCGCCCTCGGCTCTGATGTAGAGCCCTTTGTGCTGGCTGCAGCTGAGCGTGCGCGGGCTCTGGATGCGCGTTGGGATCTGATCCGCGCAGGTGTTGTGATCGTGTTGGCCCTTGCGGGGCTGTTGATCGCGGTGCGTGCCGCTGATCCGGCATTTCGGGCGCGCAATGTGGTGGAACGCGGGATTATGGCCTTGCTGATTACAGCAGCCTCTCTGGCGATCCTGACCACCGTGGGCATCGTCTTCTCGATGGTTTTCGAGTCGCTCAATTTCTTTTCGCAGCACCCGTGGCAGGACTTTTTTCTTGGCGGCTCTTGGGCACCCAATTTTCGCGGCAACAGTGAGCTGTCGATCCTGCCGCTGCTCTGGGGGACGCTCTATATCTCCTTTATCGCCCTACTGGTGGCCGTGCCCATTGGCCTCTTCGCAGCGATCTACCTGTCAGAATATGCAGGTCCCAAGATGCGCATGATTGCTAAGCCGCTGCTCGAAATTCTCGCAGGTATTCCGACCATCGTTTACGGTCTGTTTGCGCTGCTGACGGTGGGGCCATTTCTGGTGGATGTTTTCGGGGCAGGTGGTGCTTTGAGCATGGAGGGGCTGCGCGATGGCGATCCGCTCATGTCCGGTGCCACTGCGGTGATCACGGCGGGGTTGGTCATGGGGATCATGCTCATCCCCTTTGTCTCCTCGTTGAGCGATGACATCATCAACGCGGTGCCACAATCCTTGCGCGATGGGTCCTACGGTCTGGGTGCCACCCCCTCCGAGACGATCCGCACTGTCGTACTGCCCGCTGCTTTACCCGGCATTGTCGGCGCGATCCTGCTGGCTGCATCTCGCGCCATTGGCGAGACGATGATTGTGGTGCTGGGGGCAGGGGCGATTGCGCGGATTGATGGCAGTCCATTCGAGGCCATGACCACCATCACAACCCGTATCGTGAGCCAGCTTACGGGCGACACAGACTTTGCCAGCCCCGAGACGTTGGTGGCCTTCGCCCTTGGCCTGACACTGTTTATCCTGACTTTGGGCCTCAACGTGGTCGCCCTCTACATCGTGCGAACCTACCGGGAGCAATACGAATGACCCATATTTCCTTGCTTAAACAAGATGCGCGCACCGCCAAGCGTAACCGCGCCGAGACACGGTTCAAAGCTTACGGTCTGATTGCCATTGGAATCGGGATACTGATGCTGGTGGTGCTGCTGACCACGATTATCAGCCGGGGCACCGGCGCGTTCCAACAGACGTATTTGAGCCTTGATGTGACGCTGGACGCGGCCAAGCTCGACAAAAAGGGTGAGCGTAATCTCGACGATATCAAGAAGGTTTCGACCTTTGGGTATAAGCCGCTTTTGGTGAATGCGTTTGAAGATTTGGTGGCCAGTGGTGCAGTGCAATCGGACCTCAAGCCCAAGGACATGGCCGGTATCCTCTCCAAAGGGGCCGAGGCGCAAATGCGCGATGCTGTGCTGGCGGACCCATCAATCATTGGCCAAACTGTGACTTTTGATTTTCTGGCCTCTGGCCGTGTCGATGGTTATCTCAAGGACCGCGTGATCCGCGAGAGCATCGCAAATGACAAGAACATTAGCGTAGAACAACTTGATCTGGTGGACCAGATGCGCGCTGCGGGTGTGTTGGCAAAGACGTTTAACGTGGCGTTCATCACAGGCTCTGACAGCTCGGATGCGCGGCCAGAAGCGGCGGGGATGGGCGTGTCGATGGTCGGCTCGCTGATGATGATGTTGGTGGTGCTGGCTTTAGCTCTGCCTATCGGGGTGGCGGCATCCATCTACCTTGAGGAATTTGCACCTAAGAACTGGATCACCGATATCATCGAAGTGAACATCTCGAACCTCGCGGCGGTGCCGTCGATTGTCTTCGGTATTTTGGGTCTGGCCGTGTTCATCAACTATATGCACTTGCCGAACTCCGCGCCACTGGTGGGCGGTCTGGTGCTCACGTTGATGACGCTGCCGACGATCATCATCTCGACGCGGGCCTCGCTGAAGTCTGTCCCTCCCTCGATCCGCGATGCTGCATTGGGTGTGGGCGCGTCCAAGATGCAATCGGTGTTCCACCATGTCCTCCCGCTTGCCGCGCCCGGTATTCTGACCGGGACGATCATCGGTCTGGCACAGGCGTTGGGGGAAACCGCGCCGCTGCTGCTGATTGGTATGGTGGGTTTTATCGCCTCCAATGGCCCCGAGACCATTACCGAAGGGTTGATGAGCCCCAACTCTGCCATGCCTGCGCAAATCTATGAATGGGCAAAACGCGCCGACCCTGCGTTCTATGAACGCGCATGGGGCGGCATCATCATCCTGCTTGTGTTCCTGATCACGATGAACTTCATCGCCGTGATGCTACGCCGCCGGTTCGAGCGGCGCTGGTAGGGGGACCAAGAACATGAAAGATAATACTCAAACACCGGAGGCTCATGTGGCCAGCACATCCAAGATTTCCGCCAAAGGCGTCCAAGTCTATTACGGCGACAACCATGCAATCAAAGACGTCGATGTCGAGATCGAGGATAAGACAGTCACGGCCTTTATCGGTCCGTCTGGATGCGGGAAGTCTACCTTCCTGCGCTGTATCAACCGGATGAACGACACGATTGATATCTGCCGTGTGCAGGGTCAAATCCTCATTGACGGCGAGGATATCTCTGATCCCGCCGTCGATCCGGTCCAACTGCGCGCCAAGGTAGGTATGGTGTTCCAAAAACCTAACCCTTTCCCGAAGTCTATCTATGACAATGTAGCCTACGGCCCCCGCATCCACGGCATGTCGCGCAACAAGGCAGAGCTGGACGAGATTGTGGAGCGTGCGTTGCGCCGCGGGGCAATCTGGGACGAGGTGAAGGACCGCCTTCAAGCGCCCGGCACAGGACTGTCAGGTGGCCAGCAGCAGCGTCTGTGTATTGCGCGTGCGATCGCCACGGAACCCGAAGTGTTGTTGATGGATGAACCATGTTCGGCCCTTGACCCCATTGCCACAGCGCAAGTGGAAGAGTTGATCGACGAACTGCGCCAGAGCTATTCGGTGGTGATCGTCACGCACTCCATGCAACAGGCTGCACGGGTGAGCCAGCGCACTGCATTTTTCCACCTCGGCAGCCTTGTGGAATTTGGCGATACGGATAAAATTTTCACCACGCCCGAAGACCCACGCACTGAAAGCTACATCACCGGAAGGATTGGGTAGACCCATGGAAGAGACAAGCCACATCGCCTCCGCATTCGACCGCGACCTTGAAAAGGTACAGGCCCAAATCATGAAGATGGGCGGGTTGGTAGAGGATGCCATTCGCCTCGCCGCAAAGAGCCTTGAGACACGCGACGAGCCTTTGGCCGAACAGGTGCGTGCGGCGGACAAACAGATCGACATTCTGGAGGCAGAGATTAACGAGAACGCCGCCCGCGTGATCGCCCTGCGCGCGCCGACGGCGATTGATCTGCGTATGATCCTCAGCGTGATGAAAATCTCAAGCAATCTGGAGCGGATTGGCGACTATGCCAAGAACATGGCAAAGCGGACCAGCGTATTGTCCCAGATGCCGCCCGTGAACGACAGCACCGCCGCGATCCGTCGCATGGCGCGGCTGGCCGAAGAAATGCTCAAGGACTCGCTTGATGCCTACATTCGCCGCGACGCAGAACTGGCAGCAGATGTTATCGCGCGCGATGAAGAGTTGGACCAGATGTATGACGGGCTGTTTCGCGAATTCCTCACATTTATGATGGAAGACCCGCGTAACATCACTGCCTGTATGCACATGCATTTCATCGCTAAGAACGTTGAGCGTATGGGTGATCATTGTACCTCTATGGCAGAGCAGGTGATCTATTTGGTCACGGGCGCAGCGCCGGAGGAGGCACGGCCAAAGGCTGATGAAACATCCGTGAATATACCGGAGTAAGGCCATGTCTGCTCCTCAAATTCAGGTGCTTGTGGTCGAGGACGAGCCCGCGCAACGTGAAGTGCTGACCTATAACCTTGAGGCCGAAGGATACGCTGTGCGCAGTGCTGAAAACGGCGAGGAGGCGATGCTGCTCATTGACGAGGCGGCACCGGATTTGATCATTCTCGATTGGATGATGCCGCTCATGTCGGGCATCGAGGTGTGCCGTCGTGTGAAGACGCGCCCAGAGACGCGAGCGATCCCCGTGATCATGCTCAGCGCGCGCTCCGAGGAAGTGGACGCTGTGCGTGGCCTCGATACAGGTGCCGATGATTACGTGATCAAACCCTATAACTTGCGCGAGTTGATGGCGCGGGTCCGCAACCAGTTGCGCCGCGCCCATCCTGCGACCGCTGGCGCTGTTCTGAGCTTTGACGATATCACGCTGAACGCTGAGACCCACCGTGTGATGCGCGGGGCGGATGAGGTAAAACTTGGCCCGACGGAATACCGGCTGTTGGTGACATTCATGGAAAAACCGGGGCGTGTGCTTAGCCGTGACCAGCTTTTGGATTTGGTCTGGGGACGTGATATCTACGTAGATACGCGGACGGTTGATGTACACATCGCACGGCTGCGCAAAGTGCTCACAAGGCAGGGTGGTGCGGACCCGATCCGAACGGTGCGGGGCACAGGGTACTCGCTAGGATAGACCTAGGCGTACGTGGTTTATTCGGGAAATGAGTTCAGAGCGCCAATGCCCGTTGGTCTGCGCGGCCCATGCTGATAACGAGTGGATCGTTTGACTGACGGGCCTGAAACGCGGCCTTGCTATTGATTCCCTGCCATTTGACGCTGATGAGCGCTTGGGCAACCGCGCTGCCCAGGGTGGTGCCGGGGCCAGTGATGATGAAACGCTCCGGCGCGAAATTATGGGCGGCCGAGATGACGGCGGCGGTAAAGTTGTAGGTCTGCGTAACCTGATGCCCGAGGGTATATTCGCGCAGCTTCTTCAGGTCAGTTGACCTCGGATGCCATACCGCGCCGCGCCCGTCGATGAGGGCAGTTTTGGGGTCCGTGACCAAGGATTGGGGCAGGGAGCCTTGGCCCATATCTGCAACATCCTGCATCAGCGAAGTGTGAAACGCGGCATGGTTGGGAAGGCGCAGGGGCTTGCGATCAGGATCGTCGCTTGTGGCTTGCTCGAACGCTGTGAGCCCCAGATCATTTCCCGCAACGACCAACATGCCGCCCAGATGGATCGAGAGGGCCAATTCGTGATCCAGCCGCGTATCTATTGATCTGATGAGGGCCATCAGGCGTGCTTCTTCATCGCGGATCGGTTGCCAATTCTCGTCTACAAAGGGATAGAGAATTTGACCGCCTGTGCCGTGCTCGTGCATGAAGGTGCCCATGGTATTCACGATCTTCATGCCGTCTTGGGCACTCGTGGCGCCACCTGCTGCCAGTGCGATGTACCAGCCGAGCGAATTGCCGGTCACAGCAACGACATCATGGTTTGCATGGGCGGCCTGAGCGTCGAGATAGCTGCAGGCATAGATCAGCGGCGAGGCGTTATCACCTGTTGTGTGGCGCGCGCTGGAAAAATGAGCGGCATTGTCGAGATCCGTGAGCGATGGCTGTCCGTTCTGCAGGCGAAACGCATCCCATTCAGCAATGAGTGGGTTACCTCCATGGGTACGGGTGAGCGTGCCAAGCTCTGCCTTGTTATAGGTTCCGCGACCGGGGCAGATGAGGACAGCGCTGGGGCGGCTCATGAGGCCACCAATGCGGTTGCCGCCGCGATGATGCTATCAGTGGAGGGCAGGGTGGCTGCATAGGCAGGGCCGGTGGCGATAAAACTATCCTCCGCTGTGACGCGGGCCACGCGCGTGCGTCCGGCCTCCACGAAGTGCGCCATGAGCGCTTCGGACTGGCTGCCTGTGGTTCTGCATTCATCGACAATGAGGATATTCTTGCAGCCTTTTGTGGCCTCCAGGATCGCCTCCATCGGCAATGGTGCAAGCCAGCGCATGTCGATTACGCGGGCGTTGATCCCATTATCGCCGAGCGTCTTGTTTGCCTTCGTCGAGAGGTAATAACCGTTTGCATAGCTGACAATCGCCAAGTCTGTGCCGCCGCCGTCAATTCCGATTTCGCCAGCTGCAATCCGTTGGTCAGGCGCGGGATAGGTCGTGAGCCAGCCTGCATCGCCTTCCTCATGTAGATCGCGCATGGGGTAGAGCGCGATAGGCTCTATAAAGACCACCACGCGCTGCTCCTCGCGGGCGAGGCGTACGCATTCGCGCAGCATCATGGCGGCGTCTGCACCATTGGACGGGCATGCAATGATAAGACCTGGAATATCGCGCAGCACGGCGAGCGAGTTGTCATTGTGAAAATGCCCGCCGAACCCTTTCTGATACC
The DNA here is from genome assembly GCA_965364195.1 of uncultured Sulfitobacter sp. Classification (GTDB taxonomy): domain Bacteria; phylum Pseudomonadota; class Alphaproteobacteria; order Rhodobacterales; family Rhodobacteraceae; genus Sulfitobacter. The sequence goes on from CBDTVN010000019.1 coordinate 14,589, forward strand.
CCAAGCCCGCAATGCGCAGGACCATCGGATTGGTATATTGTCCGTCTGAGAAAAAGCTCAGTGTGGCAGCCTCACCCCGCAGCTGGTCCTCAGCGTTGTGGAGATAGGCCAGAAACTGGATTTCGGGGATGGGGACAAAACCGTTGTGACCCATGCCAATAGCAAGGCCGAGGATGGATTGCTCGTCCAGCAACGTGTCGATGACACGGTCGGGTCCAAAGCGGTTTTGTAGCTTTTGGGTGATGCCATACACACCACCTTTGCGGCCCACATCTTCGCCTGCGACAATAATCTCGCCATGCTCCAACATCAGATCGGTCAGCGCCCAGCCGATCAAACGGTTAAGCGGTTGTGGTTCGCTCATCTGCTTGATGTCGTTGCCGAAAACTTGTGCCCGTGCCTCTGGCGTGGGGCCGTTGGAGGGGGTGCAGTTGCGGGCGGGGGGAATGATGCTGGCCATCACGCCGACAGCATCTGTGAGGGTTTCCTGCTGCATGACTTCGGCGGCAACACGGGTACAGGTTTTCTCTATTTCGTGATATATTTCAATGCATTGTTCGGGTGTGCTAATGTCGGCATCGCGCAAAATGCGAGCGGAGTGGAGCAAAGGGTCGTTTGCTTCGGATGCCTCAATCGCGGATTTGTCGCGGTACGTCATTTCAACGTCTGATCCCGCATGCCCATAAAGCCGCACAGTGCTCACATGCAAAAACGCAGGTTTGCGGGTGCGCCGGACATAATCAGCAGCCGCTTGGGACACACGTAGGGTTTGGGCCATGTCCAAGCCGTTGCAGGCGAAATAGCGCAGGCCGGGGCGGTTGGCATAATTTGCAGCGACCCAGCCGCGCGGCGTGGGAACAGATATTCCTATGCCGTTGTCTTCACACACAAAAAGCAATGGCATCGGCACGGATTGAAAGCTGGTCCAGCAGGCCGTGTTTATGGCACCTTGCGCAGTAGAGTGGTTCGAGGAAGCATCGCCGAAACTACACATAATGATGCTGTCATCGGGCAGACACTGATGCTCCGGTGGGCAGCGACGGCCAAGGCCGATTGAGTACGCCGCGCCAACTGCCTTGGGTAAATGACTAGCGATTGTAGAGGTTTGCGGGGGGATATTCAGGCTGCGGGAGCCCAAGACTTTGTGACGACCGCCAGAGATCGGATCAGCGGAGGCCGCGCGAAAACTGAGCAGCATGTCCCAGACCGGACTTTGGCCCGGCACTTGTGCTGCGCGCTGGATTTGGAATGCCGCATCGCGGTAGTGCAGGAACGCCATATCCGTGGGACGCAGCGCCTCGGCGACCGCTGCCATGCCTTCATGCCCGGACGAGCCGATGGTATAGAACCCTTTACCCTGCGACTGCATCATACGGCTGGTGCGGTCAAGTTGACGGCTGAGCGTTTGGCTGCGGAAAATTCCCATTAGCGTCTCGGGTGGGATCGTCGGGTCAGCAGCAGCGCCATCGGGCAGATCATTGGCGGCAAGCCGTCTCAGGAAGTTCTGGTGGACGATAGCGGCGCGATCCATAGTGGTCTCCGGCAGTAAATTTGACTAACCGCAGGTTTCATAACACCTCTGGCAAGGTCAATGGCCATTTGTCGATCTGTAGCACAGGATGGGCGGCACCTTGGTTGCCGACCTGCCGCATTTACAAATAAACCCACGCGCCCGATTGCACATCCTCAAGATCCGAAAAATGCAGTTTGAGCGGTTCATGCGTGTCCATGAACGACGCCGCATACCCGCGCTCTGGTAAAGACCGGCGAACAAAGAAACCCGCAATCCAGACACCGATCAATAGGCCATTCTTTTCCCGGAGTTCGATGCGATGTCCCTGCATATCGCCTTGGTCCAGCCTGCTGCTTGTATTGGACATGCGCGCATCAAAGCACACCAACCCGTTGCTGTAGAACCGCCAACGCACTTCACCCCATGCGCATTCATCGATTGTTGCTGGTCCGGTCCAGATGAAATCCCGCCAGCGCAAATCTGGGTCACCCTCTGGTCCCATGCTGCCCGAGGCAATACCGTCGCTGTTTTGTGCCTCCCAGCGCAAGAAACTTCCAGATTCGTCTTCCCTTCCGATTGCGATGGCAGAGGCTGTGCCAAACATGTTTTTGATGCCCTGACCGTCTTCCCTGCTTTTTTTCCCAGTGTCCCCAGTCAATTTGGAAACCAGTGTTTTTGCAGCTGCCAAAAGCATCGTTTGTCCTTTCAGAGGGGAATTTGTCTCTCCTCGGCGCTATATTTTATGCGTTCGCTGAGTGGCACGCACTTGAATGTCACGATCACCTGATTTTGCCGGTTGTTCAAGTGTTTCGCGCACCCTGCACCGTGTGACACCTGTGATCTTGATGAAACGAAGCCTGTACGAAGACAGATTTCGGCAAGGGCTTTGACTTACGGCCTCACAGGGACCCAAAGGGTGACGATGAACGCCGCGAACACAGCGGCAAAAGTGGGCCAGTTGGTTATGCGCGCTTTGGTTTCGGCGCAACTAACAAGGCACCGTAAACCACAACAAAGGCTGAAAAAGCCGCGATCCAGAGAACAGCAGACACCGCATAAAGCTGGCTAGCTGCTTGGGGCCAAATGCCCGCCGCAATCCGGCCGAAAACGGAGCCAATCAGACACATGAACATCGCAAGATCACCCGGCCCTGCGGTTAGCGATTGTCCGGTATGCCCTAACGTGGCGCGCGCCATCACAGATAAGGTCATCAATCCGAACGCGCCCGCCATCCATATGTGTTGCGCTACCCCCGGTGACAACCAGTCGGGAAACCAAATGGCCGCCCCCTCGACTAGGGCACCAAGCGGTACAAACAGATATCCGACATGCAGAACCCACAGCAACGGCTCCGCCAATGCGCGATATCCTTTCCACCTGATCAGCCGGACAAGATGCGAAATTCCCATGATCAGCAAGGCGACACCAGTAATGCCTGCTTCCGGCCGAAGTACCCAAAGGATCAGCGCCAGGGCCGTCACCAAAAGCGTGACCCGATCAAATATTTGCATTGGCGGTGTTGGTAAATCTGTCTGGCCTACTTTGACCAGCCAATTCCGCGTGAAAGACGGAATAATCCGGCCACCGATCAATGAGATCATCATCAATGCCGCTGCCACGCCAATGCGCAGGCCGGTGCCTTGAGCCGCGATTGCGCCCTGTGCAGCTTCGATATGGAACAGCAAATTGGCAAGTGTGAAGACCGTGAGCAGGACCAGAACGACCAAATTGCGCCAGTTCTTTCCGGCGATGATCTCGCGTAAAATCACGGCCCCCAGAAGAATTGGAAACAGCAAATCAACCGCTTCGGCAAAACCAAGGGGCAATAGACTGGAGAACATAATCAAAACGCGGCCCGCTACCCAAACAGCAAATAGCGCCGCCAGATGCCAACCGACAACAGGGAGCCGCCCCGTCCAGTTTGGCACCGCCGTCAGCAGGAAACCCGCAATGATTGCGCTCAGATATCCGAACAGGAACTCGTGTGCGTGCCATGAAATGTGATCAAGACGTGTGGGCAGTGTCAAGAAGCCACTCAGCATTAGTATCCAAAGTATCATCGCCACAGCAGCCCATGCTGCGCCGAACAGAAAGAACGGGCGAAAACCATATGAAAGGAGTGCCGGACCGGTCCACAAACGCATTTGTTCTGATGATGTCATGGCTAATTCTCCCGATTTGACCTGCTCCGCTGACAGATTGAATGTGCGCGCAAGGTCGATGGCTTCGATAACAGATTTAGGAGGGCTGAGATCACACTTTATTGTTCGTCCTTATCCATAAGGCTGCGGATGTGTCGCGCGAACGCCAAAGTGGCGGGTATACCGATCAACGCTCCGAGCAGGACAGACCACCAAGAAGATACCACAGGCAGGCCGACCCAGCTTCCGATAAGGGATGCGAAGAACACGTTCGTCGCCATTGCCCCCGCCGCAAAAGGGTACAGCACTATTGCAATGGTCCGAGTGGGCCAACCGCGTGTTGTCACCGTCGTGCTACCAACCGTGCTACGACGAAAAGAGCTGCGATTAATGCGATTGATGCAATAGCGAACCAGAATTCCGCCGTTGCGGATTGGGCCTGTGGGACGGGCCGGTTGTAGGCCTCGGCCAAGACTGGAAAGGGAAGGGCGGTGAGCAAAAGGAAAGTAAGGCGTTGCATATCAGGTCTCCTGTGTGAGCTGTCGGTAAATATCAGGAAGCGCGCGGGTAAGGCGCGCGGGATTGGGCAGTAGAGTAAAGCCGCCGCGTCCGAAGATGCGGGCGAACCAGTCTTGTCCGTCCTCGTCGATGATGACCCCGTGTAAGGTAAGCCCTGCGCGCCGCGCCTCTCGAACCGCCATATGACTGTCCTCGATCCCGTGCTGGCCCTCGTAGTGGTCCAGATCGTTGGGCTTGCCGTCGGTCAAAACGATGAGCAGTTTGCGCGCTGCGGTCTCGGCGGCCAGATGCGCGGTGACATGACGGATGGCAGTGCCGAGCCGCGTGTAGTGGCGGGGCCGCAGCGCGCCGATGTTTTGGATCACTTCCGCTGACATCGGTGCATCAAAACTCTTGCACCGGGTGACAAAGACGCGGTCGCGCTTGAGCGATGAAAACCCCCATATACCAAAGCGATCCCCCGCCGCGTCAATCCCCCCAGCAAGTGCTGCGAGTGTCTCGCGCGCCACGTCTATCACCGAAGTCTCACCTACGGCGGCCTCGGTTGAGCGTGACGTATCGATGAGGAATGCAACGGCCAGATCACGCTCAATCTGCCGCGAAGCCTGCCAGATACGATCACTCCCCTGACCGGTCGCTTGAATCTCTGCGCGACTGGCGATCAGCGCATCAAGGTCCAACTCGGGGCCGTCAATCTGGCGGGGGCGCAGAACACGGCGGGGATGCAGCGCCTCGAACTGGCGGCGCACCTCGCGGATGAGGCGTGGATCTGGCGTAAAGGGGGTGCTTGTCTCTTGCGGTGGCGCTTCCAATACGCGGCAATGATCCGGCATGTAGCTGCGGCTCTGCTGGTTCCATTCGGGATAGGTGAACTCCCCGGCCAGTGCCTCATGATCGGCATCGGCGGGCGACAGATCAAGGTGTAGACGCAGGCGGGTTGCGGCGCGTTTGTCGACCTTTGACAGGGTGATTTCATCCTGATCGTCGGCAGCCTTCTGAGCGTTTTCGTCGTCATCATCATCCACGGAACGGTTGAGATTCATGGATTCGACCCATGACAGGATCGACTCGAACCGGTGCAGGATAAAGCTGTCCTTGCGGTTTGCTTCACCGCGATCTTTTCGCACGCCCAGTTTGCGTTTGGTCAGTGATGCGGTGGGCGGCGGCGCGTCAGCCTCGGTGGCCTCGACAGCGGCATCGCCTGCGGTGGGGGCAAAAAAGTGCAGCCAGATCGGGACGGGCTGGAAGGGAGTATAATTACGTGGATTCACTGCGGGTGCGGGTGTCACAGTGGAGACACCGTTCAGTTGGTTGCGGATGGCGCATTCCATCGCGGCCTCGGCTGCGGGCAGGGTTTGCGCGGGGCGCGCTGCGACCACTAAATCTACCATCTTGTAGTAAGCAGTGCGCAGACCTGCGCAGCGCGCATGGGCACGATCAGCAGCTTGCGCATTTATTGCGATTTGGACGGCATCAAACGCTTGGCGACCGTCGTCAAGATGGGGCAGGGAGATGGCCTCCAGATCGGTGCAGGCGGCTATAGCGGTCAGCCAAAAGTATGCAGCGCGGTTGAGGGAGGTTTCAGGAAAATAGTCTACCAGCGGCGGCAGGCGCAGGCCACTGCCATCAAAGCTGGCGATGTAGGTTTTGTCACGCTCGACCGCCACGCGGCGGCGCAGGGTGCGACGGTGCTGGACCAGTTGCGCAGGCGCTTCCAACAGCTCGACCCCCACCGGACCGCCCAATGCGCGGAAGAGCACTGCAAGGCTGGTGCGCACCTCGCGCAACGTTACAGCGGCCTCGGGGTAGGACCGATCCGCCCCCATGCCCTCTGCCATATCGTGCCACAGTTTGCCAACTGTCTCCTCCGGCTCCATCAGATCAAGGGGATGCAATTCCATGGCCTTTATCCGAAAGTTGCGGCGACAAGATCGCGTAGGGCTTGTTGGATGTCCACATCATCGCTGAGTGGTTCAATCACTGCAGCCTCAATCGCGGGGTCAAAGGGCATGCCTGCGTTTATGAGCGTCGCGGCATAGATCAGCAGGCGGGTAGAGACGCCTTCCTCAAGATCCATTCCCGACAGGCGGCGGATAGCACCGCCCAAACGCACAAGGCCTGCGGCACGCTCAAGGCTGATACCGCTTTCCTCAGCCACAACTTTGGTTTCAATCTCTGCCTGTGGGAAATCAAAACTCAGCGATAAAAACCGCTGGCGTGTGGACGGTTTCAGCCGTTTGAGTACATTCTGGTAGCCGGGGTTATAGGAAGCCACCAGCATGAAACCATCGGGGGCTTGCAGCTCCTCTCCGGTACGGTCGATCATTAGCGTGCGGCGGTTGTCGGTGAGCGGGTGTAGCACCACGGTCACGTCCTTGCGGGCTTCAACAACTTCATCAAGATAGCAGATCGCACCCTCGCGCACAGCGCGTGTGAGAGGACCATCAACCCATTCGGTCTCGCCGCCTTTGAGCAGGTAGCGCCCGATCAGATCGGCAGCGGACAGATCATCATGGCACGCCACGGTATAGAGCTTGCGACCTGTCTTAGCGGCCATATGTTCGATGAAACGGGTTTTCCCGCAGCCCGTAGGCCCCTTCAAAAGAAGGGGCAAACGGTTGGCTTGGGCCATCTCGAACAGGGTACATTCCTGTCCGGTCTGGTGGTAGTTTGGCACGGATGTGCGGGGGGACATGTCGTTCATCGCTTATTTCCCTGCGACCGGTTGGGACGGTCCCGGCTCGATGATCTCGTCCTTGCGGATCACCAACTGGGAGTAGATGAACAGCAGCGCACCGATCACCACTGCAATGCCCGCACCAAAGCGCATGATGTAGAAGATCGAAAGACTTTCCTGCACTTCCATGTAGTAGTCACCGACTACGCGCTGCATATGGGTTTGGATGGTACCCGCAAATGTCAGCACGAAGGTCATGAACGCCATGCCACCCGTCATCAGCCAGAAACTCGCCATGTTGAGCACCTGATTATAGGGTGCGCGCTGGCGCAAGATCGGCATCGCGTAGGTAAAGATCGCGAGGTTCAGAGCCACATAAGCACCGTAGAAAGAGAGGTGGCCGTGGGCTGCTGTGATTTGTGTACCGTGGCTGTAGAAGTTGACACCGTGCAGCGTATGCAGAAAGCCCCAGACCCCTGCACCAAAGAAGGCAACAGTGCTGGACCCCAGCGACCACAGTAAGGCGGCCTTGTTGGGGTGGTTACGACGGCCCTTCCAGACCATGACAAAAGCAAAGGACATCATCAGGAAGAAGGGGATCACCTCGAAGGTCGAGAAGATCGAGCCTACCCACTGCCAATAGCCCGGCAAGCCAATCCAGTAGAAGTGGTGACCCGTGCCGAGGATGCCCGAGAAGAGGGCAGTCGCCACGATCACGTAGAGCCATTTCTCCACAACTTCACGGTCCACGCCTGTAAGCTTCAGCAGCAAGAAGGCGAGGATTGCGGCCATGACCAACTCCCATGTGGCCTCTACCCAGAGGTGAACGACAAACCACCAGTACATTTTATCAAGTGACAGGTTGTCAGGATTGATAAAGGCAAAGATCCACAGCAGCGACAAGAGCCACAGACCCATCAGCAACACGTTGGTGATGGCGGTTTTCTTGCCTGCAAGAACGGTCATCGAGATGTTGAAAAGGAAGATCAGAGCGGCGACGAGGATGCCGAATTTAACCCAAAGCGGTTGCTCTAAGAATTCTCGCCCACCGTGGATGCCGACAAGGTAGCTGCCAACAGCGCCCAACGTGCCGACCATCAGGATAGCAAGCTGGATATAAGCAAGTTTAACCGAGTAAATCTCACACTCCGACTCCTCGGGAACGAGGAAATAGGCGGCGCCAAAGAAGCCCAGTAGCAGCCATACAATCAATGCATTGGTGTGGATCATACGGATGATGTTGAACGGCAGAAGCTCCGACAGAAAGTTGGGAGAGATGTATATCCACCCAGCGAGCAGACCGCCGATCACCTGAATGGCGAACAGGGCCATGGCGCATACAAAGTAGGCGTAGGCGACTTTTTGTGTTTCATATTTCATGGGTTTTATCCTCCTCAACCTGCTTCATTGGGCGGCCAGCCCTGCGTGTCGGTTTGATCAGCCCACCGCAAAAATTCCGCCAATCCGCGGATTTCTTCGTCGGTGAGGTTAAAGTTTGGCATCTGGCGGCGGCCCTCGATGCCGCTCGGCTGCGAGTTCATCCATCCCTGCAACGTTTCGAAGGCAGCTTCGGGATCGTCCATCACGCCCCAACGGGTCATGACATTGCCAACCTCGGGCGCGAAATACGCGCCTTCGCCGTGCAGCGTATGACAGTTGATGCAGGAATTGCGCTCCCAAGTGTGTTTGCCCAAGATGACTTCTTCGCTCAGCGGCATGCCGGCTGTTGATACGTTCACAACGTATCGGTGCGACTGCACAGTGAGCACGATAAATATCACAACGAAGAAAAGTGACCCCGCATAGAAGATATTTCGTGCCCGTGATTTCGTAAGGATTTCGGCCATCCCTCAGCCCTCCAATTGCCTACATTAGGGCGACACATAACAGCGTGATTTGATCCGCTGTTTGCGCTGGCACAACGTTTGAACCGATTGGGGCCGTTATAAAGAAGACGGAATAGGAGGAGCTTGTCATATGAAACAGCACAGCATCGACGATCCTGATATGCCTCTCGATATGCTGATGTCTTTATGGCCCGAGACAATAACTGTTTTTCTACGCCACAAAATGCTATGTGTAGGCTGCATGATCAGTGCGTTTCATACAGTGATTGATGCCTGCCTAGAATATGATTTGGATGAATTGGTCTTTCGCGCAGAACTGCATGCGGCGGCGGGCATCTAGCTTAAGACGCTGCCCAGCAAGACCAGACGGTGCGGATCGCAAACGACAATTTTTTTGCGTTTGCTGTTTACCAGTCCGTCTTTCTCCCATGCACTCAGCATGCGGCTCACAGTATGGAGCGTCGTGCCTGTCATCTCCGAGATGTCCTGACGGGTGATCGGGAAATCGATCTCGATTCCAATATCTGTTTTCTTGCCTGACTGCCTGACCAGACGAAGTAAGGCGCGCGCGATGCGCTGCTCTACGTGTTGTGTCGACATCTCAACGATGCGGTTGTTCATCTCGGCCACCCGATCGCCGACAGTCTTATAAGTTTCGGTTGCGAAGCCAGGGTAGTCGGCAACGAAGGAGTGCCAGAGTCCGGCAGGCCAGCACAGCGTCAACAACTCGGAAGCAGCAACAGCGCTGGCGGGATAGGTGTCACGTCCTAATGCGGGGGCGATTCCAAAAAGCTGTCCTGCAGGTATGTGCAGTGAGGTAACTTGTTCTCCGTTCGGCGTAACCTTGATCACGCGGATGGTGCCATCCAACAGCAAAAAGAAACTGCCCGCCGGAGCACCTTCCTCAAACACTGTCGTACCTGCGTCAAACCGGCGACCGGTTGCACGGTCCAAGATCGTCCTGATCTGTTGCGGCTCCAGCAGGGAGAACGGGGGCAGCGGGGCCAATAGGCTTTCGTCTAGTCTATGCACAGCTATTTTCCCGTTCCCGCAATACCTCAGCTCTAAGGGCAATCGGCATAGATAGCCAGCAGATGCACAGTTTTCAAACACCGCTCCAAAGGTTGCTCTAGCACAACGTTTGAATGCCAAGCGGCACCTACAGCTGTTGCCAACACCTAACCTCGCAAAAGGAAATTGAAAATGTTTCGCACCTTAGTGACATCCGCCGCATTGATAGTCGCACTAGGCGGTATGGCCACCGCAGAGACCTTTGAGGTCAAAATGCTGAACAAGGGTGAGGGGGGCCGGATGATATTCGAACCCTCCGCCCTGCGCATCGCCGCTGGTGACACGGTCATATTCTTGGCAACCGACAAGGGACACAACGCCGAGTCCATTAAGGGTATGACGCCCGACGGGGCCGCAGAATTTGCGGGTAAGATCAACGAAGAGATTGAAGTCACCCTGACTGAACCCGGTTTTTACGGCGTTCAATGCAAGCCGCACTTTGCCATGGGCATGGTGATGGTTATCGCCGTTGGTGATGAGCCAACAGCTCCAGACAGCTTTCTCGAAGGGCGTCTGCCCAAAAAAGCCAAAGCTCGACTTGAAGAGAGTTTGAGTGGCCTTTGAGCGCAGGACGTAGGGTGGCAATGAAATTTCATCCTCACAACAGCCAAGGTCTATCGCTCGTTCTTTGCGATAGCACAACGACGTCGTTTGATACGGAGTTAGCTTTTTCGCTATGAGGAATGCACTTACCATCTTTTTCGGCCTTTTGCTGGCAGTGTGCCTTACTCTGTATGGCCCTGTTAGCATGGCTAAGGCCGGAGGAGGTGCAGTCTTCTCGATGGAGATTTGCGCTGATGGTGTTGCAAAGACCGTGCTGTTTGATGCGGATGGCAACCCTGTTGAACCAGCACAGAGCTGCCCTGAGTGCTTGACATGTTGTCAGGCCATTAGCGCCCTTGCTCCTCCAAACTGTTCAGCGCTCCCATCCTTCGTGTTGTTGAACATGGAAGCAGACAGTCCCTCCGCCCAAGACCCCGTCTTGCCCATACGTAATATTTTTCCCGCCCCGCGCGGCCCACCGGCTGTGCAAATCTCTATGCAGAATGCGACGGAACTGGCGCTATTTTATCATCCAGCTACCGAAACCAATACGCGCAGCGACGGGCGACCTCTCGTTAAGGACGCTGACGCATGAAAACTCTCCGGTTCTCATTTAAAATCATGGCCACGCTGGTGGTGATGCTCTTCTTCGGACCTCCCGTTGCGGCCGAAACGATCCTCTCCAAGCTGTTGCCGGATATCAATGCCGCAGAGTTGGTCGAGGGTGCCGATGCCTTTGGCGCAACCCATCCCGACATCCCCGTTGTTCAGGTACTTAAAAGCGGCGAGCGTATCGGCTGGGCTTATGTCACATCTGATTTCGTCTCCACCACCGGCTATTCAGGCAAGCCCATTCACACGATGGTAGCTATTGATGACGCCGCGCAGGTGATCGGGGTCGAACTGGTCAAACACTCCGAGCCGATTGTGCTGATCGGCATTCCCGACAAAAAGGTAAAGGCATTGGTGGCGGGCTACCGCGGTCTTGATCTTGTGGCCGAAGCAGAATCGGGCGGCACAGCACACCAGCTTGAGATCATTTCGGGCGCAACAGTGACGATCATGGTGATCGACGATTCCATTGTGCGTGCCGGTTTGAAAGTTGCCCGTCAACTTGGGCTGGGAGGCTTGGCTGTTGAGGAACCCGATACAGGGCCACAATTCGAGATTAATCCCGACGCGGAAGCACCCACTGACTGGATGACATTGGAAGGGGATGGAACGCTGCGCCGACTGTCGCTGGATGTAGGCCAGATCAATGCTGCCTTTGCCGCCATGGAAGACGAGCGCGCCGCCAAGCGCGCCTTGACCGAGACCCCCGAGACGACGTTTATCGAAATGCAGGCGGCGCTTGTCTCGGTTCCGACAATTGGTCGTGCCATCTTGGGCGATGCGGTTGCTGCCAATTTAGAGGACTGGCTGGACGAAGGTGATCATGCCGTCGCGATCGTCGGGCGCGGTCTCTATTCCTTTAAGGGTTCAGGGTACGTACGGGGCGGCATTTTTGACCGGATATTCCTGATCCAAGATGATGTGTCGGTCCGGTTTCGTGACCGGATGCACAAGCGGATCAACACCATCGCGGCCGAGGGTGCACCGGTCTTTGCCGAAGCAGACCTGTTCAAAATCCCTGCCGATAGCGGCTTTGACCCGACAAAATCCTTTCGCATCCAGCTTTTGGTACAACGCGAAGTGGGGGCGATCGAAAAGGTCTATACGACCTTCGATCTGGGCTATCAGCTGCCCTCCCAATACATCCGCACCATCGCGGCATCCCCCGCAGCCGAGGTGCCCGCCAGCGTCGCGGCCGTGACATCGCAATCCGAGGCGGACGCGCATGAGGCGCTGTGGAAGCGGATCTGGGCGGGCAAGCAGGTCGAGATTGTCGTGCTGGGCATCATGCTGACGATCCTCACAGGTGTGTTTTTCTTTCAGCATTTCGCTGTGCGCAACGAGCGTGGGTTTTACTGGTTCCGCATCGGATTTCTCACAGTTACGTTGGTCTACTTGGGCTGGATGTCGAATGCGCAACTGTCTGTCGTAAACCTGATGGCGCTCTTTGGCTCGCTGATGACCGGCTTTAGCTGGCAGGCGTTTATGCTTGATCCGTTGACCTTTATCTTGTGGTTCTCGGTGGCGGCGGCGCTGCTGTTCTGGGGCCGCGGTGCCTATTGCGGCTGGCTGTGCCCGTTTGGCGCCTTGCAAGAGTTACTCAATCAGGTCGCGCGCAAGCTGCGGATCCCACAATGGACACTGCCATGGGGGCTGCATGAGCGTCTGTGGCCGCTGAAGTACATGATTTTCTTGGGTCTTTTTGGTGTCTCCCTTACCAGCATCGAACAGGCCGAGCGTTTGGCGGAAGTTGAACCGTTCAAGACCGCGATCATCCTGAACTTTGTACGTGCATGGCCATTTGTGGCCTATGTCGGGGCGCTATTGGTCGCGGGCTTGTTCGTCGAGCGCTTCTTCTGCCGCTATCTGTGCCCGCTGGGGGCAGCACTGGCGATCCCTGCGCGGCTGCGGATGTTTGATTGGCTCAAGCGTTACAAGGAGTGCGGCAACCCCTGCCAGACCTGCGCCCACCAATGCCCTGTTCAGGCGATCCATCCCACCGGAGAGATCAACCCGAACGAATGCATCAACTGCCTGCATTGTCAGGTGCTTTACCAATCCGAGACAACCTGTCCCGTCGTGATCAAAAAGATCAAACGTCGCGAGAAAGTTGGCGCAGCCCCCGATCTGGGACGCGGCAATCTGGGACATCCGAACCAAACAACACCACCAATCCTTAACTGAAGGGAAAAGCTATGTCTGAAGAAAAGAAACTGCCGATCACACGCCGTGGCCTGCTTGGGGCGACTGCTGGGACTGCCGCACTTGCTGGTGCGCTGGGGAGCCGCGCTGTACTGACCGGGGGCGCTGTCGGCGTCGCCGCAGTCGCAACAGCCACCAGTGCGCGTGCCGCCGCCGGTGCCGAAGTTGGCCCCGGCCAACTTGATGAATTCTACGGTTTCTGGTCCTCGGGCCAGTGCGGCGAAATGCGGATTCTAGGCATCCCGTCCATGCGCGAACTGATGCGGATTCCGGTCTTTAACACCTGCTCGGCAACGGGTTGGGGCATCACCAATGAATCCAAGAAAATCCTGACCGAAGGGTTGCTGCCCGAAACCAAGGAATACCTTGCCGCCAACGGCCTTGAGTTTCCGCCAAACGGCGATTTGCACCACGTCCACATGTCCTTTACCGAAGGCAACTACGACGGGCGCTTCTTGTTCATGAACGACAAGGCAAATACCCGTGTCGCCCGTGTGCGCTGTGATGTGATGAAGTGCGATAAAATCATCGAGATCCCCAACGCCAAGGCGATCCACGGTCTGCGTCCACAAAGATGGCCACGCACCGATTACGTCTTCTGTAACGGCGAAGATGAAGTGCCGATGGTCAATGACGGCAAAATCCTCGACGAGCCAGAGAAGTATGTAAACTTCTACACCGCCGTTAATGCCGACGAGATGACAGTTGCATGGCAGGTGATGGTCTCTGGCAACCTCGACAACACCGATTGCGACTATGAGGGGAAATACGCCTTCTCAACCTCGTACAACTCGGAAATGGGCATGACCCTGCCGGACATGACCGAGGCCGACATGGACCACGTTGTGGTGTTCAACATCAAAGAGATCGAGGCTGGTATCGCCGCCGGTGATTTCATTGAATTGAATGGGGTAAAGGTTCTGGACGGACGTAAAGGTCAGAACAAAAAGTACACCCGTTACATCCCGATTGCGAACAACCCGCACGGCTGCAACATGGCACCCGACAAGATTCACCTGTGCATCGCGGGCAAGCTGTCGCCCACTGTTTCGGTGATCGACGTGCGCAAACTGGACGCTGTTTTTGATGACGATGCAGATCCACGCAGCGTTATTGTGGCAGAGCCTGAACTGGGCCTTGGACCGCTTCACACCTGCTATGATGGTGAGGGCAACGCGTTTACAACTCTGTTCCTCGACAGTCAGGTGGTTAAGTGGAACATCGAAAAGGCTATTCAGCTGTTCAACGGCGAAGATGTTGATCCGATCATCACCAAACAGGACGTGCACTATCAGCCCGGCCACAACTCTACCGTGATGGGGGAGACGCTGAGCGCGAGCGGCAAATACTACCTGACCATGAACAAGTTCTCAAAGGACCGGTTCCTGAACGTCGGCCCGCTGAAGCCTGAAAACGAGCAGCTGTTCGCGATTGACGGGGATAAGATGACTTTGATCCATGACGGCCCGACGTTCGCCGAGCCGCACGATTCAATCATCGTTGACCCGTCCGTGGTAAACCCGAAATCAGTCTGGGATCGTAACGATCCAACGTGGGACGATGCGCGCAAGCAGGCCGAAATCGACGGCATTGATATTGACGACTATCAAGACACAGTGATCCGTGACGGCAACAAAGTACGCGTCTGGATGTCGAGCAATGCGCCGAACTTTGCAATTGAATCCTTCACCGTTCAGCAAGGCGACGAGGTTACGGTCTATGTGACCAACCTTGATGATATCGATGACTTGACCCACGGCTTCACCATGGGCAACCATGCCGTAGCAATGGAGATTTCGGCCCAACAGACAGCATCGGTAACGTTCATCGCAGCGAAACCGGGCGTCTTCTGGTACTATTGCCAGTGGTTCTGTCACGCGCTCCACATGGAGATGCGCGGCCGGATGTTTGTCGAGCCAAAGGCGAGCTGATCATGATGCGTGCCCTGACTATTGTGCTGTCTATGCTGATTGCGCTGCCCCTTTGGGCAGGTGAGCAGCACGTGGCAGCGGGGCAGGGCACGCTTGCTCTTGCCATCGCCGGTGCAGACCCCGGCGATGTGCTTATTCTTGAACCGGGCCTGCATCTTGGCTCTATTATCATTGACCGGCCTTTGACGCTGACAGGTAGTCCCGATGCGATAATCGACGGGCAGGGCATTGGCACTGTCGTGACGATTGATGCCTCGGATGTAACCATCTCCAACCTCACCGTGACAGGATCGGGTCTGAACAGTCAGGAAACAGATGCGGGAATTAAAATTCTCAGAAAAGCCGACCGCGCAGTCATTGAATACAACCGTGTGCTGGGAAATTTACACGGTGTCGATGTGCATGGCGGACACGATGCCCAAGTGCGGGGCAACACCATTGAGGGAACACGCCAGCGGCGTATGAATGAACGCGGCAACGGCATTTATGTCTGGAACTCGCCCGGTACCGTGATCGAAGGAAACACCGTCCGCTGGGGGCGTGATGGGATTTTCTCGAACACCTCGCGGAAAGGCATCTACCGCAATAATCTGTTCCGTGATCTGCGTTTTGCCGTCCACTATATGTACACCAACGATTCCGAAGTGTCGGGCAACGTCTCGATTGGCAATCACCTTGGCTATGCCATCATGTTTTCCAACAGGGTTGTTATCAAAGACAACCTGAGCCTCTCTGACATCAGCCACGGTGTCATGCTGAATTTCGCCAATAACGCGGATGTGAGCGGTAATCTGGTGCGCGGTGGGGCAGACAGGTGTACGTTTATCTACAATGCCCATAAGAATCTGATCTACAACAACCGCTTTGAGGGCTGCACAATCGGCATCCATTTTACCGCCGGATCAGAGCGCAATGTGCTGACAGGCAATGCGTTCATCGGCAACCAGACACAGGTGAAATATGTGGGCACACGTGACATCGAATGGAGCTTTGAGGGGCGCGGCAATTATTGGTCGGATCATGCCAGCTTTGATCTTGGCGGTGATGGTATTGCAGACAGCGCATTTCGGCCAAACGATTTAATGGATCACATCTTGTGGTCCCAACCTGCCGCCGCTCTTTTGACGGGTGCACCTGCGGTTCAACTCATCCGCTGGGCGCAATCGAGCTTCCCTGCAACGTTGCCTGGCGGAGTTGTTGATAGTGCCCCGCTGATGACAGCGCCAACCATACCAATTCTGCCGCAATACCTCGCAATGGAAGCTGATGCCGCTGCGCGGCGAACTGAAAGCACACCTGATGACTTCGACATTAACGATCTCTCATCTCACTAAGGCGTTTGACGGCGTTCGCGCCTTGTCCGATGTGTCCTTGGACGTTGCCGCCGGTGAGCGGGTGGCGCTGCTCGGCCATAACGGGGCGGGTAAATCGACGCTGATGAAGATTATTTTGGGGCTGATTGCCGCTGACAGCGGCGAGATCACGGTATGTGGTGGCGCCCCCGGCGAGAAAGCGGCCCGCACCAAGGTCGCCTATCTCCCCGAGAACGCGACCTTCCATTCTGCTCTAACTGGCTTGGAACAAATCACCTTTTACATGCGCCTGCGCGGTGAGGATACATCGGGCGCGATGGCGCTGCTCGACAAGGTCGGTCTGGGACACGCGGCCAAGCGCCGTATCGGCACGTACTCCAAGGGTATGCGCCAGCGCGTGGGACTGGCACAGGCGTTGATCGGGCATCCAAGCCTGCTGGTGCTAGACGAGCCGACGAGCGGCCTTGATCCGGTATCTCGGCGGGACTTTTATGAACTGCTGGACCGGCTTGCTGCGGAGGGGGCGGCGATATTGCTATCCAGTCATGCGCTCACCGAGGTCGAGGCCCGCACCGACCGGCTGTTGATCTTGTCGGGTGGCAAGATGGTGGCCGAAGGTTCGCTGCCGGAGTTGCGACGCGAGGCGGCCTTGCCGGTTTCAATGCACATCACCGCTATCAACGGCTATGACACTGATATTCTTGCTGCTCTTCCCGGGGCAATTCGGGTAGGCGGCATGCTTCAGCTCACCTGCACGCAGGAGGACAAGCTGGCGACACTTGCGCAAGTGGCAGCGTTGAAGCTCAAAGTCGCCGATGTCGATGTCATCCCACCCAGTCTTGAGGATATTTACAGTCATTTCAGCCGGAGGGACGGCCAATGATCGCCCGTATTCTCGCCACCGCCATTACAGAAGCGCATATCGCGCGGCGCAACCGATGGGTCTTGATCGCAGTCGTACTGATGGTGGTATTCTCGCTGGTCCTTTCAGCGGTAGGGTCAGCGCCCAGTGGTGGATTAGGCGCTGACCGTCTGTCCATTACTGTGGCCTCATTGACCTCACTTTCGGTCTATCTGGTGCCGCTTGTCGCCCTCTTGATGTCTTTCGATGCTGTCGCAGGCGAAGTCGAGCGCGGTACGCTGCCTTTGTTGCTGACCTATCCTGTGGCCCGCTGGGAAGTGCTCGCGGGTAAGCTGCTCGCGCATACCTCCATTTTGGTCATCGCCCTTGTGGCGGGTTATGGTGCGGCCGCCGCCATCGCTGTGGCCACTGATCCTGCCGCTGTTGCTGGATTTGGTGCATTGTGGCGCCTGACGTGGACATCAACCTTGCTTGGCGCGACTTTTCTGGGGATCGGATATGCACTGTCATCGTTGGCGCGTCGTGCTTCGGGGGCCGCCGGTCTGGCTATCGGGCTCTGGCTCGGGCTGGTGGTTCTGTATGATCTTGGCTTGTTGGCCGCTGTGGTCGCCGACGATGGGGGCACTTTCACCACGTCGGTCTTCCCTTACGCCTTGCTTGCAAATCCTGCCGATGCGTTTCGCCTGTTCAATCTGACGGCCTCGCAGGCCACTGCTGCGGCATCGGGCATAAGTGGTGCTGCCGGCTCCATTCCGGTGTGGCACTCGCTGCTTTCCATTCTGGTCTGGCCGCTTCTGGCTCTCGGTCTGGCCTCGCTCGCGTTTAGAAAGGTTGAGCCATGATGCGGTTTTTGATGATTTGTGCCCTCCTAGCGGTGACAGCATGCAAGGAAGAGGCGGTGCAAGACACCTCGCCGCTGCCGCTCACCGTGGAAGCTGTCGGGCATTTTTGCCAAATGAACCTGTTCGAACATGATGGCCCCAAAGCACAGGCCCATCTGGGCGGATTGCCCGGCATGCCACTGTTTTTCAGTCAGGTGCGCGATGTCGTTGCCTACATCCGGTTGCCTGAACAAACCCACGAAGTTCTGGCCATTTGGGTGAATGACATGGGGGCGCCCACCGCCACTTGGACCGTACCGGGTACCGACAACTGGATTGCTGCACACGATGCGATCTATGTCGTGGGAAGCCGCGTCATTGGCGGCATGGGTGCTCCGGAACTCGTCCCATTTTCGGACACTCAAACAGCTGCTGCTTTCGCCGAGCGAAATGGCGGCCAACTCATGCGGCTGGACGAGATACCAGATGATGCCGTTCTGGCACCTGTGATACTGGACGGCGACAATGATGATGCCGACTATGAAGACCGCCTGCGCGCCTTGTCGCGCACTTCAGGAGAATAAGACCATGACAACCCGCCGCCGTTTTCTGGCCATCAGTGCCGCCGCAATGATTTCTCCAAGCCTCGGGAGCGCCCAGCCTATCTATACATGGCAAGGTGCGGCCCTCGGGGCG
>CBDTVN010000020.1:0-31730 GCA_965364195.1 uncultured Sulfitobacter sp.
AATTGTCGATGTTAGAGATAGATGGCTACTTTACCTATTTCGCAGACCCCGTTCTTTTTCTCGAATGTACATCCGGGCGAACTTATCCCGTGGCGCACGGAACAGGCATATCTAACGTTGGAGCAAGCCTATAGTGCTGCAAATGTTGAAGCCGCTTCGCCGCTCTTTGTGGCGATAACGGGTGGCCTGCTAAATCGTATTCCAATGGAAGGGTCTGAGCGCCACCACTTCATCACGTACGAGGTTCTAGACACGTCCCCCGGAGCGGGCTGTGCCCAATTGGATTGAAGAAGGTATTCTCGAAACAAGGTATTCATGTTTGCTTAAACTCCGCGGCACCCCCATAAACCTCACGAGCCGACACACGGCACTGTGGCAGAGATAGGAAAAACCATGATTGAACGTATCGAACCCGGCGAGCGCTCCTCGAAGATCGTAAAATATAACGGCGTGGCTTATCTCACCGGACAGGTTGCCGAGGGCGAAACGATTCAGGATCAGGTCCGTACCTGCCTCGACAAGATCGACGCGTTGCTGGTTGAGGCCGGCTCCTCTCGCGAGCAAATGTTACGCGTCACGATCTGGCTTGCCGACATGAAGGACTTTGCAGGTCTGAACGAGGTCTGGAACGCGTGGGTGCCAAGTGGTCATGCCCCCACCCGCGCCTGCGGTGAGGCAAAACTCGCCCGGGCAGAACTCAAGGTCGAATTCATCGTGGAAGCGGCGTATTTCTAATCTGCCTTACGTACCGAAACCTGTTGCTTGAAAGCGATCCAAATGTCCCAGCAAACTGTTCTCATCACCTCCGCCACTGGCCGCATCGGCAAGGAACTGGTGGCCCTGCTCGCCAAGAATGACGCGTTTAACGTGCGCGCGTGTTATTTCAGCGAGAGCAAAGCGGAAAACCTGCGCGCCCTTGGTGCGGATGAAGTGGTCAAGTTTGATTTGTCGGACCCTAGCACCTGGGATGCGGCCCTCGACGGGGTGAGCGCAGTCTATTCCGCCTCTCTCGACCCCATGCTCGAAGGGCATCTGGCGTTTTGCAAAGAGTTGGGCAAACGCCGCGACCAGATCAGCCATGTCGTGCGGGTCAGCTGTATGGGCGCGGACACCAACACTGCCTCCTACGATTCCGATCAACACGCCTCGCGCGCGGGCGCTGGTATTCCGCTGATGCTGCAACACTATTGGTGGGGTGAAAAAGCGCTGATCGACGAGGGACTAAACGTCACTGCCTTGCGCAATAACTTCTTCATGAACCATCTACTGAAGACCGATTGCGAAACCATCGACAAGGAAGGTTGGTTCTCGAACCCGCTGGGCGACATGCGCAACTCCTTTGTCGCGACCCGCGACATTGCGGCAGCGGCGGCCGTGGTTTTGACCGAAGGGCCCGCACGCCACGCAAACAAGTTTTACGACATCACAGGCCCCGCGCCTCAATCCATGACCGAAATTGCCGCCGACCTTGGCCGCGCCATGGGTAAAGCCATCGAATACCGCGCCCAGAACATGGTCGATTTCGAAGCTGACTTCGGTGCAACACGGGCCGAATTCTTTGAATATCTCACTAACGGATTTTACACGCGGTGCAGCCCCGATTTCTACAATCTGACAGGTCACAAGCCGACAGCATACTTCGACTACCTCACCACAACGGGAGCCAGCGGTGAGACGGGCCTTGAAGAGTTGTGGCAGGGCAATCTTTGGAAAAAAGGTGAAGATGCGATGAAGGATGCCACAAAGGCATAAATTCGCGCATACCCACAGTTAGCCTATCATTTACTTTGACATCCCGCCGTTACAATCTAAAGTTGTACATGGCGTTTGACTAATCCTTCGGGATAAATTCGTTCGTATTAGATGAGTTAAGTGATCGAAGGTTAGCGAATGGTCAAGCCAGTGCACCAAGGCAGTGATCTGCAGAACAAGATGGACGAGGCGGCGACACTAAGAACGCTCAATGCGTTTGCGGTTGATTTGATGTCAATCCCAACCGTCGAGGACCTTTTTTGGTACGTTGCCCAGAATGTCGTCGGCCGCCTTAATTTTCTCGATTGCGTTATTTATCAGGCAAACGACGCGCAGACCGAACTGGTTCAGGTTGCTGCCCTCGGTGAGAAAAACCCGTTCGGCCGCAGTATTCTCAATCCGCTCCGGATTCCCTTCGGGAAGGGTATCACAGGACAGGTTGCGGAGTCGCGCGAAGCCATTGTGAGCAACGATATATTGCTTGATGAAAACTATATTGCCGATACCAAAGCGGCCCGCTCGGAAATCTGTGTTCCTATTGTTTGCGGCAACCGCATCGCGGGCGTTATCGACAGCGAACACCCCGCTCATAACGCATTTGGCGATGCCGAGCTTGAAGTGCTGATAACTATTGCGGCCCTGACCGGCGCCAAGATGATGCAACTGGCCGAGGCTGACCGGTCCAAGCGGCGCTATCATGATCTGGTCGAGGCGCACGCGCAACTCAGCCAAGAAGCCACCAACCGCCGCGCGCTGGAGGCGGAGCTGTTCACTGCACGCAAACTCGAAGCGGTTGGCCGCTTGACCGGGCGTTTTGCTCATGAGTTCAACAATCTGTTGACGGTGATCTCTGGCAATCTTGAATTCCTCGAAGAAGACATTCCTAACGGCATACCCGCCGAGACCCTTGCCGCCGCTCAACTGGCCGCACGGCGCGGCAGCGAAGTGATTCAGTCCATGCTTACCTTTTCCCAGCGCACAAGGCTGTCGCCTGAGGTCGCCGAATTGAACGACTTTGTGAAGGCGTTCTGTGCAGAGCCCAAGAACGTCGCAGCCGAGTTGGTGCAATTAGCGCTTGGGCGCGACATCGCACAGGTGAACGTCGATCTGGATATTTTGCGAAACGTTCTGTCCAGCCTTATTGGAAATGCCCGTGATGCCATGCCCGATGGGGGCATCATCCATTTTGAGACCGCAAACGTCACCCATAGCCTTCGAGACGCACGGCAACTTTCCTCTACCCTCGCACCCGGTCACTATGTCCGGCTGAGCGTGTCAGACAACGGCGAAGGGATCGGGCAGGATAGTTTGCAACAGATATTCGACCCGTTTTTCACCACCAAGCCTGTGGGCGAGGGAACGGGCCTCGGACTGTCGATGGTGCTGGGATTTATGCAGCAATCAGGCGGCGCTGTGGAAGTTCGATCGGACGTTGGAAAAGGCTCGACTTTCCACCTCTATTTTCCGACGGCACCGGATCTAGAAAGACTTTGTTAACGATACTTCTTTACCAAAAAGTAAATGTTCAGTGGAGGTGAAAATGCTAGTTTCGAAAATAGCTACTAATAGCGGTGAAGAGCAGCTTCCTTTGATTAGTGTGAGCGCACTAAAACACGGAAATCATGCGCAGTTTTTGAATACGGCTGACGCGTTAGGAGAAGCCGCACGTTCAATCGGGTTTTTCAGGATTTGCGATCACGGGATTGATCTCGCGCTGATCGAAAATGTGTACCGTGTGGCAGAGCAGTTCTTCGGCCTGCAAGACGACTACAAAAACCAGTATTACATCGCAAAAAGCTCGAACCATCGTGGCTATGTCCCGTTCACGGAGAAGGGCGATTACCCCGACGAATTGAACCGCAGCTATGAAGCGTTTGATATGGGGCTGGACCTGCCTCACAACGACCCCGACTACCTTGCCGGTAATGGCGTACTGGGGCCGAATGTCTGGCCCCATCTGGTAGGGTTCCGTGAAACTGTCGCGCAGTATTATGATGAAGTATCCAAGCTGGGCCGCTTGATCTGTGGCGCGCTAGAGGCGCACCTTGACCTACCCAAAGGGTCCATGACCAGCCAGATGAACAAGCCGATTTCACAGCTCAGATTGCTGCATTATGTCCGACAGGCCAGCACGGTCGAGCGCACCTCCGTCAACATGGGTGCGCATACGGATTATGAGTGTCTCACCCTCCTGCACACCCGCAACCAGGGCTTGCAAGTAATGACCCAGGATGACCGCTGGATCGATGTTCCGGTTGACCCCAACGTGCTGACCGTAAACATCGGCGACATGATGGAGGCGTGGACAAACGGCATCTTCCGCTCCACCCCTCACCGTGTTCTCAACCTCGAATCTGAGCGGTTCTCCCTGCCCTATTTTGTCGCAACTAATTACGATACCGAGATAAAACCATTTGCACAGTTGATCGGAGCAGGTCAAAGAGTGCACTACGAGCCGTTCTCCGCGGGCGAGCATCTTGAACGTATGTTGATCCGCGATTTTCCATATTTGCGGAACAGGGTCCCAAAAGACCTAGTTGGCTCAAACGATGTAACGCAGGCAAACTTCGACAATCCTTTCGAAGGACGTTTGAAGCAGGGTATCAGCTAACTAATGCCACCACTCGATAGTATCCTTGCTGTCATTCTTGCCGGTTTTTTCCTCAGCGCCACGCCGGGGCCATCGATGCTTTATGTTCTGTCCCACAGCGTTGGCCAAAGCCGTGGTGCAGGTCTTGCCTCCGCCCTCGGGCTTGCACTCGGGGGGATCGTGCTTGCTGTGGCCACAGCGCTAGGGCTTGCAGAGATTTTCAAGCAGATCCCATCGATTGTGGTGGTTCTGCGCTATCTTGGCTCTGCCTATCTGGCGTGGCTTGGCGCGAATATGATCTGGACCGCCCGTAAAGCCGCTGAGATACAACTCACCGTTGAGCGTATGCAACAAAAGCCGATTTCAGCAATTGTCCGACAAGGGGTTATCGTAGAACTTCTCAATCCCAAGACTGTCCTATTTTTTGCCCTCTTTCTCCCACCATTTGTCAGTGCCGGTCAGGGTTTCGATAATCCTTCAGAAGTGCGCACCCAGTTGCTGATCCTAGGCGTTCTTGTGCCACTCACTGCGATACCCTCCGATATCGGGATTGCCCTTCTGGGCGGCACGCTTGCCAGAGGTATAAATCAGCGAAAAGCGTTTAGAACTGGCATGGCATGGGTCGGCGGGCTTATCTTAATCACGATTGCGCTGAATCTGCACTTAGGCTTTCTCTGACCTCTCCCTTTTCGCGAGAAAGCGGATGATTTCACGCGTTGGAAACTCTACTGTTGAAATGGCGGTGGTGATCACGCTAGTCACCATTCCCAACGAGGGATTACATTCATGACAGATAAACAGGGCGATCCACGCCACCTAGAAACGCTCGATCGCGATCTTGAGCGCTATTCCAATCTGGAACTCGCAAGCAGCTATGTTTCCCGCCCCATGGTGGGACCGGGCATCTCGCTAGTCTTTGTACTGCTCGCAGGTATTGCCGCGATGCTGTTCTTTGGTCGGGAAACCAACTCTTTCATCGTCGTGATTGCTGCGTGTCTGGGCGCCTATATGGCGCTCAACATCGGGGCCAATGATGTCGCCAATAACATGGGCCCTGCTGTCGGAGCTGGTGCTCTGTCCATGGGCAGTGCCATTGCCATCGCCGTCGTCTTCGAGAGTGCCGGCGCACTTATTGCGGGCGGCGATGTCGTCTCTACCATCGCAAAAGGGATCATCGCGCCCGAGAGTATGGGCACTGTTGATGTGTTTATTTGGGCGATGATGGCAGCGCTGTTGTCAGCTGCCCTCTGGGTCAACCTCGCCACTTGGGTTGGCGCACCTGTCTCAACCACACACTCCGTCGTTGGCGGTGTGATGGGTGCAGGGATCGCTGCCGCAGGTTTCGCCGCTGTGAACTGGCCCACGATGAGTGCTATTGCCGCAAGCTGGGTTATCTCACCCGTATTGGGTGGTTTGATCGCTGCGGGCTTCTTGTGGCTGATCAAGTCCAAGATTATCTACCGCGACGATAAAATCGCCGCAGCGCGCACATGGGTGCCGATCCTTGTGGGGATCATGGCAGGTGCTTTTGCTACCTACCTGGCACTCAAGGGTCTTAAGAAGATCATCAAGATCGACATGCCCACCGCCCTGTTGATCGGTGCCGTGCTTGGTGTCGTCGTCTGGGTTGTCATGGTTCCCGTGATCCGCAAACAGTCCGAGGGCCTTGAAAACAGGAACAAATCGCTCAAGGTTTTGTTCGGCATCCCGCTGGTCATATCCGCCGCGCTTTTGTGCTTTGCCCATGGAGCAAATGATGTGGCCAATGCTGTCGGCCCCTTGGCCGCAATTGTGCAAGCTTCCCAATCCGGCACATTTGGGGAAGCGATCAGCATCCCGATCTGGGTCATGATCATCGGCGCGTTCGGCATCTCATTTGGCCTTTTCCTGTTCGGCCCCAAGCTGATCAATATGGTCGGCGGCCAGATCACTAAGCTGAACCCCATGCGCGCCTATTGCGTGGCTCTCTCTGCGGCGATCACCGTGATCATCGCAAGCTGGCTTGGCTTGCCCGTCAGCTCCACCCATATCGCCGTGGGCGGCGTGTTTGGCGTAGGTTTCTTCCGTGAATGGGACGCTGAGCGGCGTATTCACAAGGCGCGCCTTCAAATTCCTGATCGCCCCGCCTTTAGCACCGAGGAGCGCAAGCGCCGCAAGCTGGTGCGCCGTTCGCACTTTATGACCATTCTCGCCGCTTGGATCATCACCGTACCTGCCGCTGCGACCCTGTCTGCAGCCATCTTCTATCTGATCAACACGGTTATGGCCTAAGCCCTCCATACTGCCCCCAGCGTCATTGTTGCGCCTTGGACGAGGCACGGCTACACCTCTGAGAATGCAAGACACACAAGACAGCACACACCCCGTCGATCTGTTCATCATCGGTGGCGGCGTAAACGGCTGCGGCATCGCGCGAGATGCGGCAGGGCGCGGCCTGAGCGTGACCTTGGCCGAGATGAATGACCTCGCCTCCGCCACGTCCTCTGCCTCGACCAAGCTGTTTCACGGCGGGCTACGCTACCTTGAGTATTTCGAGATCAACTTGGTCCGTCACTCACTGAAGGAGCGCGAAATTCTGCTGCGTGCTATGCCGCATATCTCGTGGCCCATGCGGTTTGTCCTGCCCTATCATCCCGACATGCGCTTTGAGGGGGAAACGCCTGCCTCGAAACTTCTACGCGTATTGATGCCATGGATGCGCGGCCGCCGTCCTGCGTGGATGATCCGTTTCGGATTGTTCCTCTATGACAATCTTGGCGGGCGTGAGATCCTACCCGCTACCAAAACGCTTCAGCTGCACGGGACACCCGAGGGTGCCCCTCTGGATGCGCGGTTTGCCAAAGCGTTCGAGTATTCCGATTGCTGGATCGAAGACAGCCGCCTTGTGGTTCTAAACGCTCGCGATGCGCAGAACCTTGGCGCGCAGATCACAACCCAGACCAAGGTGGTTTCTGCTGTGCGTATCGGCGATCTGTGGGAGGTGCAAACGGATGGACCAAACGGCCCTCAGACCCATCATGCCCGCATCCTCGTGAACGCAGGCGGGCCGTGGGTCGGCGATATCATCCAGACAAAGCTGCGCGTAAACTCGACTGAGGGTGTTCGTCTGGTGCGCGGCTCGCATATTGTGGTGCCAAAGCTCTATGACCACGACAAATGCTACTTCTTTCAAGGCGGTGACGGGCGGATTATCTTTGCGATCCCCTATGAAACTGATTTCACTCTTATCGGGACCACGGATGCCGACCATGAGGACCCCTCTGTCGCACCAAAGTGCACCATTGAGGAGCAGAACTATCTCATTGAATTTGCAAATCAATACTTCAAGAACGACATCAGTATCAAAGATATTGTCTGGACGTATTCAGGCGTGCGGCCACTCTATGATGACGGGGCAAGCTCGGCCAGTGCTGCTACCCGTGATTATGTCCTCAAGGTAGACAGTACTGGTCCGCCACTCCTCAATATTTTTGGCGGAAAGATCACCACCTACCGCGTTCTGGCAGAAGACGCCTTAGACGAAATAGCGCCATATCTGTCCGTGTTAGGGCCTAAATGGACCGCAGGTGCCCCCCTCCCCGGCGGCGACTTTGCTGTCTCTGAAGTGTCATCCCATATCGCCAAATTACAGACCGACTACCCCTTTCTCAGCGCAAGGTGGGCAACCCGTCTAATCCGGGCTTATGGCACCGATGCATGGCACCTATTGGGAGATGCCCAAACTGCCGCAGACCTCGGTCAGGACTTTGGTGCGACCCTCTCGGAGGCCGAAGTGCGCCACCTTGTAACCCATGAATTTGCCACCTGCGCCGCCGATATCCTTTGGCGTCGCTCAAAGCTTGGTTTGCGCCTGAATGAGGCCCAAACTGTTATATTAGAGACCTATTTGACGGAGGCCCCATGACTGCCACACATATCCTCGCCATTGATCAGGGAACAACATCCACGCGCGCGATCATCTTTGACGCAGACATGGGGCTAGCGGGATCTGCGCAACAGGAATTTACTCAACATTTCCCAAAGTCTGGTTGGGTTGAGCATGACCCGCAAGACCTGTGGCGCACCACTCTTCATAGCTGCCGTGCCGCGCTGGAAAAAGCGGCACTTACCGCCACCGATATCGCCGCCATTGGCATCACCAACCAGCGCGAAACAACTGTGGTATGGGATGTAGACACGGGTGAGACATTGGGCAACGCAATCGTATGGCAGGACCGCCGTACCGCCGACACCTGCCAATCGCTGCGCGATGCAGGTCACGGTGACTTAGTGAGCGCGCAAACCGGCCTGCTTCTCGATCCATACTTCTCAGGAACGAAACTCAAGTGGATTCTTGATCACCACGAGGGCGCACGGGAACGCGCGCGCGCGGGCAAGCTCAAATTTGGCACCGTGGACAGCTGGATCATCTGGAACCTGACCAAGGGTGCCGCCCATGTCACGGATGCAACGAATGCAGCGCGCACGATGCTCTATGACATCCACAATGGCGTTTGGAGCGCCGAGATTTGCGACCTGCTTGATATTCCCATGCAGATGCTCCCGAAAGTCCATGATTGTGCCGCTGATTTTGGCATGGCCGATCCGGAATATTTTGGCACCGCACTTCCCATCCTCGGAGTCGCTGGCGATCAGCAGGCCGCCACGATCGGGCAAGCCTGTTTTGAACCGGGCATGATGAAATCAACCTACGGCACGGGTTGTTTTGCCCTGCTCAACACAGGCACTACAGCGGTCACATCGCAAAACCGCCTGCTCACCACCATTGCCTACCAGCTCGACGGTGTGCCTACCTATGCGCTGGAGGGGTCCATATTTGTCGCGGGCGCCGTGGTACAATGGCTACGCGATGGGCTAGGGGTCATCACAGATGCTGGGGAGACAAGCACGCTTGCCGCCGCTGCCGATCCCTCCCAAGAGGTGATACTGGTGCCCGCCTTTGTCGGCCTTGGTGCACCCTATTGGAACGCGGAATGTCGCGGCGCTGCCTACGGCCTCACGCGTGCCACAGGTCCGGCTGAACTTGCTCGCGCCGCACTTGAAAGCGTCGGCTTTCAGACCCGCGACCTCTTAGAGGCGATGCACGCGGATTGGCAAAGCAGCGCCCCCTCCCCTACCCTGCGCGTTGACGGTGGCATGGCAGCAAGTGATTGGGCCATGCAGTTTATCGCTGACATTACCAACGCACCTGTGGACCGGCCCCACATGACCGAGACGACCACCCTTGGTGCCGCATGGCTTGCCGGTCATCGCGCAGGCCTCTACCCGGACATGGCGGGGTTTGCGAAGAACTGGGGGGTGGAGCAGACATTTACCCCCGCGATGAACGCAGACATCCGCGCAAAGCGCTATGACGCATGGGGCCGCGCAGTGCGGGCAACTCTGAGCGTCTGACCCCCATGGTCAAGGGCCGCAAACCTTGCGATATAGGGGCATCGATCTTTTGACAGGTTCCGCCATGCCCACTTCCCTGCCCGACCACGAAATCACCTACCGTAAGGCCCGCGATCTGATCCTCTTTGGGGAGTTGGCTCCCGGAGAAGCGGTCACAATCAATGGCATCGTCGAGCGTCTCGGAACGGGCATCACCCCCGCGCGCGAAGCGATCCGTCGCCTCACCGCTGAAGGCGCGCTGCGCGCCAGCGATAACCGACGTTTGATGGTCCCAGAGCTGACGCTGGAGCAGCTCCAAGAGTTGACCTATGCCCGCACCGGGATTGAGCCACAGATCGCACGCCTTGCTGCAGTCGCGATGGAGCCCGCGGATATTGACGCGTTAGAGCAGATTGACGCGGAGGTGAACGCAGCGCTGCGTGACGGCGATATTCAGGCCTACCTGCGCCACAACCACGTATTTCACTGGACGCTTTACGCCCATTCCGAGGCGGAAATTCTCATGGCCACTGCCGCGTCCCACTGGCTCCGCGTAGGCCCTTCTCTACGGGTGATGGTCAAACGGAACCAGTCCGCTCCCCTGCCCGACATGCACGAAGTCGCCATCGCAGCCCTGCGCGACGGTGACTATGAGGCCGTGGGAGAGGCGATCCACAATGACATCCTACAGGGCCATTCCAACATCGCACAAGGTCTCGACGAGGCGGATTAGGGTCTAATCCTTATGGTAGCCCTCGATGATCGCCACCTCGTCACGTGAGCCGAGGATAACTGACACGCGCTGGTGATGACCCGTCGGGGCGACCTCCATAATCCGCCCCTGCCCTGTGGAGGATGCGCCGCCTGCCTGCTCGACTAGCATCCCCATCGGATTGGCCTCATACATCAGCCGTAGCTTACCGCCCTGCCCAGCATTGCCGCTGTCTTTGGGATACAAAAACACCCCCCCACGCGTCAGGATGCGGTGCACATCGGCCACCATCGACGCACACCAGCGCATGTTGAACTTCTTGCCGCGCGGCCCGTTCGCACCGCGCAAGCAATCATCAATATAGCGGCGCACTGGCGTATCCCACAAATCATAGCGCGAGGCGTTGATGGCAAACTCCTGTGTCTGCGCAGGGATACTCATCTCTGGCTGCGTCAGCAGAAACTCACCCGAACCAGGATGATGCGTGAAACCGTCCACGCCCTGCCCCGTTGTGATGACCAGACCTGTTGAAGGGCCATAAATCGCATACCCCGCCGCGATCTGTTCCGTCCCCTTAATTTGTACCGCAGACGCTTCGGGAGCGATGGCCTTATCGAGACGCACGATGGAAAAGATCGTGCCAACAGACAGGTTCACATCCAGATTTGAAGATCCGTCAAGCGGATCATAATAGACTACAAAATCTCCGGCCTGCGGAGCCGCTTTGCGCCAATTCACCTCGTCCACTTCTTCGGAGACAAGTGCGGCTATGCGCGGGTTCGCACCGACGATCTCCTGGAATATCTCGTCCGAGATCACATCAAGTTCTTTTTGCGTCTCACCCTGCACGTTTTCCGTCTCGGCAGCGCCTAACACGCCGGCGAATGCGCCGTGCCGCACACGGTCAGCAATCATGCGGCAGGCCGTTGCGATGTCTTCCATCAAGATCATCAGATCGGTATCGGTTTGCTTTATCTGCAAGTGCTGGCGCAAGGTGGTCTGTGTCATCTCGTATCCTTAGTTTTTCGTCTTTTCAGCAACCATATTGGCAACGGCCTTTGCCAACCACTCAGCTGTCACATCAGCACCTTTGAGCGTGAGCGACAATGCCCCACTCGGACCCTCTTTTACCAAGACTTGAACAGGCCCTTGGCTGGCTTTGGTGACCTTAGCGGCAGGCGCTTTGAGTTTCTCCACCACACCGCCACGCAAACGTGGAATGATCTCGCGGAAGGCGCGCTTTGGTGTGTTCTGAATATCAACCTCAGCTACAATTCGGTCGTGTAGCTCGACACAAGAACGCCCAAGCGAGACATCATTCTGGCTCACCGACAATCGTTGCGCGATCTCTTGCTGACTCAAATCGCCCAAAGCATCCCCAATGAGGCCAATCGATAGCAACTCCTCGAACCCGCTAAGGTTCTTACGCATTGTGTTTTCGTGGAACCGTTCCTCAAGGTCAGCGAGTGCAGCCTCCCCTTCAACGGTTGCAATGACGGCGACAACCTTACGGTTGAGAATCTGGCACGCGGCCAAACGGCGACGCCCCGACTGGATGATGAATTTGTCCGCCGTATCCAGCGGATGATCACGGTCCGGCTCCCACGATGGGTCGACAGGGCGTACGCGAATGGCCTGTGTTTGACCACGGCGTGAGATGTTGTCCATCAACGCCTGAAACTCGGGATCGTCTTCCCAACCTACCTGACGGTCACTGCCTGTTGAATCCTCGACCTGAGCAGGCAAAAGTTCAATCGCAACCGTTCCGTTCAGAACCCCATCAATGATCGAGGCGCGCGTATCCTCCAACCGCTGGCGCAGCATGTTCATGGCTGTACCTCCCCACATGCCACCCATGCCGGGTTTTCCGACTTCGCCAATCTCGTCTTCGAGCGGTATCGTCGTTGCGTCCAACCTACGTTTGCGTGCCATCAGCCCCACCTTTCTTTGATAAACGCCTCTGCAAAACCGCGTGTCGGCAAGTGCGGCAAGACCCGCCCAACTAGACTGTCATTCACAGCATTGGCGTTGTTCATAAACGCCTTGGCCGAGGTGCGGCGCGTGCGAGGCGGAAGATATTCATAGATGCTCTTGTATTCCTCCGCCGCGTTCGCAATCGCGTCCGAGCGGTTGTACCACACCTGACTGATCTCACGCGGAGAGCGGCGGTAGAGGTCGGCAATCTGGTCTGTGTCCTGATTGTTTTGCTCTTGCACAATGGTCGGCAGCACGACGTGATTGCCGTTCCCGATTTCCAGATCGGCCTCGAACCCCATAATGAACTCCAGATACTCGCCTATGTTTCCTATGTACGTAGCGAGTGTGGCAAGGTCGAACCCCTTCATCGTTTGCGGAATCACCACGCTATCAGCAGCAATGAGGCCGTTGAGCTGCATCAGCGTGAGCGAGGGTTGCTGGTCGATTACAATCACATCAAGGGTCTCGTTCAAGGCGGCATCAAATCGGACGGGGTCAAAACCGCCATTGCCATCCCGTAGGTCAGACATCGCAGTACGTGGTGCATACGCCGCATCCCATGTAGCAATCGCATCACGCAAGACGCGGTACACTGGCACGCCGCCACGCTGAGACAGAAAGAACAGGCTTATGTCGCCATTCTGAATATTCGCACCACCAGGGATCAGGCGCACGCCAGGCCAAGGAGTCGGTCGCCAAATAGCATTTAACTCCTCAGGGCTGCGCTGCGTTAATTCAGAGGCACCGGGGTCATCGACGCCCATGAACTCCGCAAGGGTAGGGGTGTCTGGCGCGAACAAGGGTAAGTCCGCATCGGCGAAGTATAGGCTTGCTGTAGCTTGGGGGTCGGCGTCAATTATGCCTACCCGTAGGCCGTAGAAAAGCGACAGGTACTGAGCAAAATGCGCTGCCGTAAGTGACTTGCCGGTCCCGCCCTTTTGGGCTCCAAATGTAACTACCTTGAGTGGGTCACCCGCTTGCCGCCAATAGAGATGATCACGGCGTGCTCCTGGTCTGCTCGCTAGAATCCCTCGAATGGTAAGGATTTCCGAAGGCGAAAAGCTGCGTTCACGGCCAGTGCGCTCCCCTTCTGGATAATGCGGCTCATCCTTAGCGATCCGTGTGAGGTAGGTTGTATCCACACCCAAAAATTCAGCGACTTCCGTCTGAGAAAATCTGCGCGCCACACGGCTGCGCATTGTCAGATCTCTCTGAAGCTTGGTGTTCACCTGCGTCATCACCCGCCCCATATTGCGAATGAATTGCTCAAATTGCCCGTATGCCATTATCTTTATATCCGCGGATATTGCTATGCTGCGACTTTGGAGCTTATCGCCGGTGAGGGCAAGCTCCTGACGTATAGTTTCCAACGTCGCAGATAGGATTTCAGAAGTTTCTGTTCGGATTCCCCATTTAATGATGGCGGCAGTGATTTTATCAAGCGCGCGAGCTGGTAGGCGTTTGGTGCGTTTTTCCAGTGCGGCTGCCATTCGTCACTGAGTTTTGCGATAGCGTGATCAAGAATTGCCTGTGAGGTGATGAGCGGCGCAATTTCACGAGCAACTTCCTTGGTGTCTCCATCGACCTGATGATTTTCTGCGAAGTTAGCCAAACAGCGTTCAATATCCGCGGATATTGGAGGAGGTGAGCTTACGAAATCCTGAACTACAGCTTCTGTTTCTTCGAGTAATCTGGACTTTGGATTTTTTGTAAATGCAGGGTAGGGGGTTCGGCCAACGGCATCCTTCCATTCTGATACTAGTGAGTTGAAACTCCCTGACCCATGTTGTTTTTTATGTATATGATTTTTAGTTTCTAACGGGCGTACAGCAGGCTGAACTCTGCGTTCAGGCTTTTGTTGCGCAGGTTCTGAGGATATTTTCTGCTCTTGCCCGAGACCAGAACGCCATTTTTTCCAGAATGTCACGGTGTAGCGCAGGCGGTAGTTGTAACCATTCGCCATTTTCTGCTCTTCGGTACTCAAGACGCCTACCTCACGCAGCTCCGCAATATATGCGGAGACAGAGGCGCGGGAGCGGCCAAGCTTGCGACCCAATTGTGCAAGCGAGGGCCAGCATTGACCGGAGATATTTGCCATCCGGCAAAGCTCTGCCAGAGTGCGGAATGCGCCGGGGGTAAGTTCAAGGTCGAATAGGGCAACCGGAAAGGCGACAAAGCCTTTGTTAGGGTCGCAATTCAAAATTTCAGACATAAAAGCTCCATGCACCGCAAGCAGGGCTTGCGGCGATTCGGGCGCGATGATACTGTCAGGAACAAGCAGACGGACAGTGTCAAAGCAGACATTGACGGACAGGGCTCGGATGGCTGCAACCATTCGGGCCTTTTGTTTTATGGGGTCTGTGGGATGCGCTGCTCCTCCTTGATCGGTTTCACCTTGTTGCCATCGTGACTGCAGAGTTTCGCTTTCACGGGTGGCCTATCTGCCTCTTGGAGGGTGTATCCCCTCTTAGTCCATCTATTAGGTCACATTTATCGTCAAATGCAATGACTAATCTAAGTTAGGCCTGCTGAGTGCACTGGAGCAGGCGGGGTCTTAGTGCAACGATGGGTACGGGCAAAGCGCGTGCGCGGCTGCCAGCTTGGCTCATCTGGCCCCAACGCGCCCTTCTTGGTTAGGACGAACGTTGCCCTGATTGGCGACGGTGAGGTTGTGAATTGTTACGCCGAGGCGCTGAAGGCGCAGGGTCGATGCTGCAGATGCATGGGGCGAACGAGTTGGCATTGCGGGGGCTGCAAGACGCATATGCAAAGCTAGGTGACAGTTGAGCAAAATTTGGCGTCATCTTGTGGGGTGCTGTATTGGGCGATAGCGTGACGGAGTAGATTCCAGAGGAGATCAAGATGGGTAAGATTGCAGTTGTCACAGGCGCCGCAGGCGGAATGGGCCGCGCCATCGTTTCACGCTTGATTGCGGACGGGATGACGGTCGTCGGGCTGGATGTGGATGCTGGCGGTTTGGATGAATTGAGCGTGGATGCGGCGTTTACAGGTAGTGTCACTGACCTTACGAGTAGCGGTGAAATTAGGGATGCCTTTGCTAAGATCGACCGCGATCATGGTGGTGTCGATGCGTTGGTAAACAACGCGGGCACCTGCTTCATGTCAGAGTTCCCTGATATTCCCGAAGATGAGTTTGAGCGGCAAATGTCGTTGAATTTTTCCGGCGCGTTTCACTGTTGTCAGGCCGCGATCAAGCTGATGGCGGGACGCGAGGGCGTGCGCAAGATCGTGAACATCTCATCCAATGGGGCCTACAATTTCGACGCCTTCGATCCGCCGCATTATCGCGCCTCGAAGGCTGCACTGGATACGCTGACCAAAGACCTCGCACGACGCTATGCCACTGACAAAATCGCGGTGAACTCTATCGCACCTGCGATGACCGAAACGCCGTTGTTTGGTGTGGTGAGTGCGGAAGTGTTGGAAAAAGCGATTGCGCAAATGCCTCATGGCCGCGCGATGCAACCCTCGGAGATTGCGGCGTGGGTCGGCTTTCTGATTTCTCCTGCTGGCGATATCTCAAGCGGAAATGTGATCATCCTGAACCAAGGACGCGATGTCAGGTAAACCAGTCAGGCGCTTTGCGCAGGGTCGGCCACTGCTCGGGTGAATGACCAAAAATCACCATCGCATCGCGGTCTTTCGACATCTTCATCAGGCGCGCGCCGTGGTGAATGGCGAGCGGTACATCCCATGAGCCTGCAAACTCTTCGTCGATTTCGCTGGCGCGGCTGATCGCATCGGAGGTGAGCAAGATGGGGCCTGTATGCGGCAGATCAATCATAAAGGCGAGTTGGCCAGGCGCATGGCCGGGACAAAGATAGACCTCGAACCCTTGGCCAAGGGTGAAGTCATCCTCAACCAGTAGATACTCCGCATCGGGCCATTCCATCGCCTGTTTGCCCGACCAATAAAGGGGGCGCGGCAGGGCGCGTTCAGCAGCGGCGATCAGGATCGGTGCATGAGGGAAAGCGTCCATATGGCCGACGTGATCGATGTGGGTATGGCTTTGGATCATCAAAGTGATGTCGTTTGGCGTGAGGCCAAGCTTTGCCAGCTGAGCCGCGGGCATATTGTCGTGCGTGACGGACAGAACGCGACCGAAGCTACCAAGATCATCCTGCGCTGTAGCCGCTTGCGCGTCTTCGGCGTATTTCTGAGGAAAGCCTGTATCGATCAGGACGGTCTCATCCGCGTCCGTCTGGATGACAAAGCCGCAAATGCCGATGATGCGACCATTGGCATGGACCTGAAACAGGCCATAATCCAGCACGGCCAGACGAATGGGTTTGCCCTTTAGATGCGCATGGTTTTTCATGGGCTGAGCAAACGGGGGCGCGATATGAAAGTCAAGATACACACGCTGTTTCAATATCTTCTTGAGACAACGCAAAGCACGCCAGAAGCGATTGTGGGTTTCTCGCTGTCGCAATCCCCGCGCCTTGGAGATTTTCTGGACGCGCTTGATCCCGATCTGTCGCTCGACTGGAATAATCGTGATTTCAGCGGGCTGCCAGAGTTGAAAGAGCATGTGCTGCGGCAAGCGGGGCTCGAGCGGATTTGTGCGCCCAAGGACGTGCTGATCACTGCAGGGGCTGCGGAGGCGAATTATCTTGCGATCATGCAAACGCTTCAGCCAGACGACGAAATAGTCATCGAGACACCGGGGTGGCCGCAGGCCGAGGTGTTGGCAAAAGCGATTGGTGCGGCGGTCGTTAAGGTAACGCGGGCGGAGGCGGACAACTGGCGCATGCCGCTGGACGTGCTGGCGGACGCGATCACACCACGCACAAAGATGATCTTTCTGAGCAATCCGAACAACCCGACCGGTGATGTGCTGGATGAGACCGAGCTGCGCGAGATTGTGCAGATGGCCGACCGTGTGGGGGCTTGGCTGCTGGTGGATGAGGTTTATGCCGGTCTGGAATGGGACGGGCCGCGCGCGCCAAGCGTGGCGGGCATGTATGCGCGGGGCATTACCACAGGCTCGGTGAGTAAGGCGCTGGGGCTGCAAGGGCTGCGCACAGGTTGGATCATTTGCCCTGATGCAGGGTTGATCCGTGATGCAGTAATCCTGCGGGAAAACTCCTCCGAGATTATGAATATCATGGGGGAGGTCATTTCCGAGATTGCGCTGCGTGCTGAACGTTACGGCCCCGCGATGCAAAAAGCGCGCGATGAGGGCCGTGCTAACCTTGCTCAAATGAATACATGGGTCGCAGCGCAAGCTGATCTGAACTGGGTCAGTCCGCGCGCAGGGCTGATCGGGCTCGCACGCCTGCCGACTGGCATCGACAGTGATCCTTTTGCACGGTTTTTACTGGGCGACCCTTACCGGACATTCCTGTTGCCGGGCAGTGCTTATGACCAGCCCAAACATATTCGCCTTGGGGTCGGCGGCGGCGCTGCCGTCAATCTTGAAGAAGGGCTAACGCGGTTGGCGCAGGGTTTGCAGGACTATGCGCGCAGCTGATCAACTGATCAGGAGGGCGTATAAAAGAAAAGCTATACTTGTTTGAAAAAATGGTTATCAAATATAACTAATTATCAGCGGGGAGGCTTTCGACATGAATATTTCTGGACAAATTGCATTGGTGACAGGCGGAGGCAGCGGACTGGGTGCGGCCACGGCGCGGCACTTGTCGGCGCAGGGTGCATCGGTTGCGATCCTTGATTTTGACATTGCGCGTGCGCAGGTTGTGGCCGACGAGATTGGCGGCATTGCGGTTCAAGCTGATGTGAGCGACGAGGCCGCAGTGGGCGCTGCATTTGACGCGGCGACGGCGCATTTCGGTGCAGCCCCGCGTATCGCAATCAGCTGTGCGGGCATCGGCCTTGCGGCGCGGATCGTGGGCCGTGAGGGAAAGCTGTCGTTTGATGTCTTCGAGAAGACGCTCAAGGTAAACCTGTTTGGCACCTATAATGTCATGAGCCACGCCGCCCGCCGCATGGCGGAGATGGAGCCCATGGAAGATGGCGAGCGCGGCGTCGTGATCAACACCGCCTCTGTCGCGTTCGAGGATGGTCAGCTGGGCCAAGCTGCTTATGCCGCATCCAAGGGGGCGATTGCGTCGATGTGTTTGCCCGCCGCGCGCGAACTGGCACAGTCTGGCATCCGCGTCATGGCGATTGCGCCGGGTCTGTTCTTGACCCCGATGATGGAGAGCCTGCCCGAAGAGGTCACGGCCAAGATCACCGCCAACATCCCGTTCCCCGCCCGCCTTGGTGCGCCCTCCGAATATGCACTGCTGGCCGAGCAGATCATCCAGAACCGTTTCCTAAACGGAACTACAATTCGGTTGGACGGTGCGGTGCGCCTGCCGCCGCGCTAAGGAATCCAAATGTCTGATCCAATGCTTAAGATCGAAGTTGACGGCCATATCGCCACGCTGACAATGAACCGGCCCGATAAACGCAATGCCATGTGTGATGCGTTGATGGGGGAGATTGATGCGTTCTTTTCGACGCCGCCCAAAGATGTGCGTGTGGTGATCCTTACCGGCACGGCGGGTCACTTCTGCTCAGGGCTTGACCTGTCAGAGCATGTGACGAGGACGGCGGAGGACAATATCTTTCATTCGCGCTATTGGCATGCCGTGATGGACAAAATCCAGTTCGGTGGCTTGGCTGTGATCTCTGCTATCTATGGCGCTGCGATCGGTGGCGGGCTTGAATTGGCGGCGGCGACCCATGTGCGGATCGCCGAACGCTCCACAATATTCCAGTTGCCCGAAGGGCGGCGCGGGATATTCGTAGGGGGCGGTGCCACGGCGCGGGTGGGTCGATTGCTCGGTGCTGACCGGATGACCGAGATGATGCTGACGGGGCGTAAGTACAATGCCGACGAGGGGCTGGCCCTCGGCCTTGCACATTATGCGGTGGACGCAGGTGAGGCGCTGGCAATGGCACAAGAGCTAGCGGGTAAAATCGCACGCAACGCGCCACTGTCCAACTATATGATGATCCAGTCGATTGCGCGGATCAGTGACATGTCACAAAGCGATGGCTTGTTCACTGAATCGCTGGTGGCGGCCATGACACAGACGACACCGGACGCAGAAGAAGGCCTGCGTGCTTTCCTCGATAAACGCGCGCCAAAGTTTCGATGACGCGGGTGAAAAAGCCTGCAATAGAGCCTAACCCGGGGCAAAGCGGTCTTTCGCAATATGACGAAACGCTCGACGAGCTTTTTGGATACCATCTCAAGCGGGCGACAAACGTGCTTCAGCTTGACCTTAAACAAACGCTGAAACCGTTTGATTTGCGGATGCTGACCTATACGGCGCTGGTGCTGATTGCGGACAATCCGGGCCTGCGGCAGTCGCAACTCGCCGAGGCGATGGATGTGGAGCGGCCCAATATGGTTGTGATCATCGATGCGCTTGAGAGTCGCGAATTGATCATTCGGGATCGCGTAGCGACCGACCGCCGCGCCTATGCGCTGCACGCCACACTGGCGGGCAGGCGACTGTGCGAAAAAGCGACGGATGCGGTGAAGCTGCATGAAGAGCGCCTGTTGCATCAGCTTTCGCCCGAGACGCGCCAGACCGTGATCGTCGCGCTAAAACTGATCCGCAAGATTGGCGGAAAAACCGCCAAATGAAACGGACATCGGAATTCTTGCCACATGCCGTGACGCGCGAGAACCGTGCAGACGGGACGATTTTGCTGACCTCAGACTACCCGTTGGGGCAGGTGACGCCGCGCACGGGCGATTGGTTGCACCGCTGGGCGGATGAAGCGCCGAGCCGTGTATTTATCGCGGAGCGCAGCGGGGCAGGGTGGCGCGAGGAAACCTACGGCGCAACACTCCAGCAGGTGCGCCAGATTGCGGCGTCATTGTTGGCGCGCGGGATGGGTCCCCACACGCCGATCCTGATTATGTCGGGCAATGGTGTGGATCACGCACTGCTCTCGATGGCGGCGCATTATATCGGCGTGCCGACTGTTCCGGTGGCCGAGCAATACTCGCTGATCACAAGCGCGCATGGCCGCTTGCAACAGGCGGTCGAACTGGTGCGTCCCGCAATGGCCTATGTTGTAGATGCTGATCAATATGGTGCCGCTCTGGAGATCGACGCGCTAAACGGTGTCGAGATTGTCGCAAGCAAGCTTGGTGCGAATACATCAGCGACCACTTTCGACAGCTTGCTTCAGGGCGCTGGCGGTGTCGATGTGGACGCGGCATCTGGCAAGGTCACACCGGATACCGTTGCCAAGATCCTGATGACCAGCGGCTCGACCTCCGCGCCCAAGGGGGTGCTGACAACCCAGCGGATGATGTGTGTGAACCAGACTCAACTGGCCGATGTGATCCCGTTCCTGCGCAAGCGCCCGCCGCGTATCATGGACTGGCTTCCGTGGAACCACGTCTTTGGCGGTTCGCATAATTTCAACATGATGCTGGCCAATGGCGGCAGCTACTACATTGATGATGGCAAGCCGGTTAAGGGGCTGTTTGACCGGACGGTCGAAAACTTGCGCATGGTGACGGGCAGTATTGTCTTCAATGTTCCGGTCGGTTTCTCGATGCTGCTGGAGGCTTTGAAGCAGGACAAAAAATTGCGGACGCGCTTCTTCTCCGAGCTTGATATGATCTTTTATGCGGGCGCGTCCTTGCCGCAAGATGTGTGGGAGGGGTACGAGACCCTTGCGATGGAGATCAAAGGTGAAGTGCCATTGATGACTTCGTCTTGGGGGCTGACGGAAACTGCGCCCGCCACGATGATGCAGCAAGAGCCGACGACGCGGTCGGGTGTCGTGGGTGTCCCGCTCACGGGTATCACGGTGAAGCTGGTGCCGGATGTCGACATGCGCTGTGAGGTGCGGGTAAAGGGACCGAACATTATGACCGGCTATTTCAACGCTCCAGAGAAGACCGCGGCAGCGTTTGACGATGAAGGCTACTTTATCACCGGTGATGCGATGGCCTTTGTCGATCCGAGTGACATCAGCCGTGGTATGCGGTTTGATGGGCGCATCTCCGAAGACTTTAAACTGCAATCGGGCACATGGGTGCGTGCTGCGGCTTTGCGGCTTGATCTGTTGGGGGCGTTGGCGCCGCTGGCCGCCGATCTGGTGGTTACGGGACAGGATTGCACAGAAATCGGTTTGATGATTTTCCCGAACCGCGATGCATTCGACGCTGCGGGCTACACACTTGAGGAAGAGAACGGTGCGCTGGTTTGTCCCGCATTGCTGTCCGAGATCACGCAGCGTTTACAGACACGTGCCGCGGACGGGGCTGGGTCCTCCACCCGCGTGGTGCGTGCGGTGGTTATGGCCGAACCTGCATCGCTGATGGATGCCGAGGTCACGGCCAAAGGCAGCCTGAATTTCCGCAACATCCTCGCACGGCGCGTCGCCTTGTTGGCGCGGCTTTACGATAATGATGCATCTGGCATCGCGAAACTCTGACAACAGGATATAACGATGGTCGATTTTTCAAAAGTACGCGCGATTGATTTTCACACCCATGCGGAGGAGCCGTGCGGCTGTCATGCCGATGACGGCTACGACGATTTGCAAGCGACAATGGCCAGCTATTTCCGCGCGCCGTGGAAGCACCCCCCGACGATTCCAGAGACCGCGCAACACTACCGCGACCAGAACATCGCGGCCGTCATATTCCCTGTCGATTCAGAGCGTGAGACGGGCTATCGCCGCTATAAGAACGAGGAAGTGGCCGAGCTTGCGGCCGAGAACGACGATGTACTGATCCCCTTCGCAAGCATCGACCCGCATAAGGGCAAGATGGGCGTGCGCGAGGCGCGGCGTCTGATCCGCGATTTCGGCATCAAGGGGTTCAAGTTTCACCCCACGATGCAGGGGTTCTATGCCAATGACCGCATGGCCTACGGGCTTTATGAGGCAATCGCCGAGGAGGGGGGCATTGCCCTGTTCCACACTGGCCAAACGGGTGTTGGCTCGGGCATGCCCGGCGGCAACGGGATGCGGCTGAAATACTCCAACCCGATGTACATGGATGATGTCGCAGTGGATTTTCCGGAGATGAAAATCATCCTCGCCCACCCGTCCTTCCCGTGGCAGGAGGAGGCGCTGGCCGTGGCCCAGCATAAGCCTAATGTCTATATAGATCTGTCCGGTTGGTCCCCCAAATACTTCCCGGAAATCTTGGTGAAGTACTGTAATTCGATCCTAAAGGATAAGGTGCTGTTCGGCTCTGACTGGCCTATGATTTCACCGGAGCGGTGGCTGGCTGATTTCGAGAAGATCGCAATCAAGGATCATCTGCGCGAGAATATAATCAAGGGCAACGCGATGCGTCTGCTTGGCGTGACGGAATAATCTGCGAACGGCTACTTCCTTGCGCACGAAGGAATGGCCGCTCACGACCTATCCGAACGCGGGCTGGGGCGAGCTTTGTGATCTGGCGGGGTAACTGTGGCTTGATGTTGCCGTCCCGCCGCGAGTTTTCGAAGTATCCTCAGACGACCTTGATACTGTGCGACACGTTCTTCACATTCATATAATTCTCCAGCCCTTCGGTACCGCCTTCACGGCCATACCCGCTGGATTTGATCCCGCCAAACGGCGTTTCCGGCAGCGATGCTTCGAGCGTGTTGAACGAGATATTGCCCGCTTCCACCTCATCCGTCATCCGGTCGATATAGTCGGCGCGGTTGGTGAACCCATACGCCGCAAGGCCAAAGGGAACCGCGTTGGCCTTTGCGATGGCCTCCTCCAGTGAGGCAACCGGATTGATGACCGCCAATGGGCCGAAGGGTTCTTCCTGCATCACATTTGCCGTGTCAGGCACATTGGCTAGGACAGTTGGTGCAAAGAAATAGCCCTTGTCGCCAATCGGGCCGCCACCTGTCAGTACCTCTGCGCCCTTGTCTCTGGCGTCTTCGACAAGGGTGGCGAGGGCAGGTACGCGGCGCGCATTTGCTAGGGGACCCATTTCAACGCCAGCCTCCAGACCGTTCCCGACAACCGTGGCTGCAGCACGCTTTGTGAAAGTCTCGATGAACTGGTCAAAGATGCTCTCATGCACAAAAAAGCGGGTCGGCGATGTGCAGACTTGGCCTGCGTTACGGTATTTACGGACGGCGCTGCTCAGAGCCGCTTTTTCAACGTCGGTATCCTCGCAGACAATCACGGGGGCATGGCCGCCCAACTCCATAAGGACGCGGGTCATGTTCTCTGAGGCCAGTGTTGTTAAATGTCGCCC
Source organism: uncultured Sulfitobacter sp. (assembly GCA_965364195.1). Lineage (GTDB taxonomy): Bacteria > Pseudomonadota > Alphaproteobacteria > Rhodobacterales > Rhodobacteraceae > Sulfitobacter. Next base: position 23,620 of record CBDTVN010000020.1, read on the forward strand.
GACGGCGGTGGATCCGGTGAAGGCGACCAGACGCACAGGGTCTTGGGCGATCAGATGGTTTGATATGTGCGCAGGTTCGCCAAACACCAGATTTAATACCCCTGCGGGCAGACCTGCATCGTGAAAGGCTTCCGCGATATGCATGGCCCCGGCAGGTGTTTCTTCGGCAGCTTTGAGGATAATTGAACAACCGCTTGCCAAAGCACCGGCAATTTTGCGGCATGGCTGGCTCATCGGGAAGTTCCACGGCGACAGGCCCAACACAACGCCGACAGGTTCATGGTGCACCACATAGCGGACGCCGGGCGCAGAGGGGATCACGCGGCCATAGGTGCGGGTGGCTTCACCGGCGTCCCATTCGATAAACTCGGCACCGCGGATGACTTCGAGCCGCGCTTGGGGCAGTGGCTTGCCATGCTCGGCAGTAATCGATTGGGCGATCATTTCCTGACGGTCGCGCAAAATTTTTGACGCTTTCAGCATGATGTCGGCACGGTCACGCGGGGCCGTGCGCCGCCAAAGGCGAAAACCATCTTGGGCGGCGGTCAGCGCATCATCGAGATCACATGTACGCGCACAGGGCAGGCGGCCAATCTCGGCTTCGGTTGCCGGATTGATCACCGGCATATCATCGGACGTTTTTCGCCATTCACCGCCGATATAGAGTCTCAAATCCGGATAATTGCTCATAGTGCCCTCTCGACGTCATACGGTGGTAAGGAAGGGTCACATATCTGCAGCCATTGGCTCAACTGAATTGAGCAAATACTGATATCCGTTTCAACGATACCAGCGTGCCTAGACTGCTTTTGTCACGTCGCGCAAAGCAGCCACAAATGCGCTGCCTGCGGGAGACAGGCTATTTTCTCCACGATGAGAAACGCCTACGGGGCGGGCGCCAAAGGGCACAGCCCAGTCAATCTGGGTCAAGAGGCCCGCCTCAATATCAAGGGCTGCAACGGGAGCAGGCAACAATCCTATAAAATCATGAGCCCGCATAAGCGATCGGTTGGCCAGATAGGACACGGATTCGATGACTATCTTGGGATGGTACTGAGCGTGCCTTACGAAGAACTGATCGGTTTGCCGCCTCAGGGTCGTCTCTGCTGGCGGTAAAATCCAACCAAAGGGCATCAGCTGTTCGAACGATACATTATCAACCTGTGCAAGCGGGTGCTGTTTCCCTGCAACGACGATGACGCGCTCGTCAAAGAATTTTTCCTGTTCGATCTTGGAGCGGTGCCTGTGGCTGGGCAGGCGCCCGACGACCATGTCGATCTCACCGGATCGCAGCGCAGGCATCAGCGCCTCGTTTGTGCCTTCGACGATTTTGACTGCAACATTCGGGCGGTCCCGCAAAAGACGCTCAATTGCACGGGGCAGGAGGGTGGGCGCAGCCGCGAGCAGAGTGCCGACAACGACGCGGCCACTGTTGCCCTCATTCAGATCATCGAGTTCTTGTGCAGCGTTCGACACCTGCGCAAAGATCAGCTTGCCATGACGGATGAGGGCCTCGCCAAACACCGTGGGCACGACGCCACGGTTGGTACGCTCGAACAACTGAACTTCGAAATCAAGCTCAAGATCCTGGATCATCTTTGTCGCGGCGGGTTGGGAGATGCCCAGATCGCGCGCAGCATGTTGGATGTTGCCGTGCTGGCCCACCGCCACAAGCAATCTGAGTTGGCGCAGTTTCAACCGGGTCAGGGCACGGTCCACGATGCGGGTGTGATTGGATGCCATGCGCGCGGCCTATGTTGTGATCGCAGCGCGGCGGCGCTCGATTGCGGCGATCACGCTCATCGCGGCAAGGGCGGAGCTGCGCGGATTGTCGGGTAGGGCCTTGCCTTCGATCCTGAAGCTGAAGCTGCCAAATGCGCCTGCTGCGTGGATTTCATGGATGTTGGCGGTCACATCAGGGTCTGCAATCAGCGCAACCTTTGTCTGATCAAACCCAAGTCCCGCGATTGCCACGGCAGCAGCAACATTTGCATTTTTTGGATATTCCGTCGCGGCCTGACGGGCCGTGCCCTGAAAATGGATTGCGGGAGCAGTCAGGGCGTTCAGATCGACGCGCTCTTCTGCGGGTGAGCCGCGCCATCCCGCTGGCGGCTTGCGGCCTGTGTAGGTGACTTCGCTTAGACCGCCAACGCGCGCGGCCCGCAAGGCATCCAATGCGCCGATGGCGCCGCTTGCCAGATGCAATTGCGCATGGCCGGAGTGCGCCGCACGTGTCAGGCTCTGCTCTAGCCGGTGATCCGCAAGCGCGCCAAGAGAGACCGTAATCAGGTCGATACCGCGTTCCAGAATGGCGGCCCCATGCTGGATCAAGGCTGCATGTCCGGCACAATCAACCATCAGATCAATGTCATCCGGCAGGTCAGCGACACGTGCCACGCGCGGTATGTTTGCGTCATTTGCCTCGCTCAACCTTGCCGTACGTACAAGCGACACATGCGGCCCATCGCCCATTGAAAGGAGATTTTCGGTCACAAACCGGCCGATAGCACCTTCTCCGATAATTCCGATCTTCATGCACGGCTCCTCTATCTCTAGCCTTATACCTGAAACCCTGAGGCTCCTGCTATTGATTTTTTGAATACCCAATTGCGTCTGTACCGATTGGCATTTGGGACGAAACCGCGCTTTAGTATCCGCAAAGAATACGCCCATGACCAGTCGGAGCCACCAACATGAAATACGCAAAACACGAGGCCAAAGCCTATTCCCGTGAGACGATGCGCGGCATTTGGGCAGCGGCATTGAATCCGTTTGACGAGGGTCTGGCCCTGAACGAGGTTGGTCTGCGCAGCAACATCCGTCACTGGATTGATGATTTGGGCATTCAAGGACTGTTCATTGCTGGAAAGCAGGGCGAATTCTGGTCAATGACGCTCGAAGAGCGCAAGCGGAACATGACCATCGCGGCAGATGAATGTGGCGACAAGGCGGGAACGATTATGTCGATCTCGGACCAGAACGTGAATACCGTGCTGGAGCTTGGACGTCATGCGCAGGACTGTGGTGCAGACTACGTTGTTGTGCATGCGCCTATGCTCAGCTTTTGCCATGATCGTGAGGAGGTTTTGTACAACTACTACAAATACCTATGTGACCGTCTGGATATCGGGATCGCGATGTGGAGTCATCCCGACAGCGGCTATCTTATGCAGCCGGAAACCTGTGCCCACATCGCTGAGCTGCCCAACATCATGGCTATCAAATACTCGGTCCCACGTGAGATGTATGCGCGGCTGACGAAAATGGTGGGTGATAAAATCCTCGTCTCCACATCGGCAGAGGATGACTGGCTCGACAATGTTCAAGAGCTGGGGTGGCAGCTCTACCTGTGCTCTTCTCCGCCCTATCAGTTGCAGACCAGAAACGATCTGCGGATGCATGAATATACTCAACTGGCCTTTGCGGGTAAGTTTGATGAGGCGCGGCGGGTGCGCGACAGCCTTGATCCCGTACGTGCTGCAATCCGCAACAGCAAACCTGCTGGCAAACCCACTGCGCATGGCAAATATTGGCAAGAGTTGCTGGGGCAGGTGGGCGGACGCGTGCGCCACCCGATGCTGGAGCTGACCGATGCCGAAAAGTCCGCAACCGCAGCGGCGTTTGAAACCTGCGGTCTGAAGCTTTGATACAAGCGTGATGACGGGCGAGGGGTTTGCGTTGTTGGCGGCCCTTGCGTACGGGCTGGCCGGTGTCACGATTGCAAAAGGCAAAGCCACCGCGCGGGGCGACAATGGGGTGTTTCTGTCTGTTGTCCTGACGGCAGTTCTATCGGGGGTTTTGTGGCTGGGATGGGGCGAGGTTTCTCTCTCAGAACTGGCAACACCTGACGCGGTGACACCGTTGGCTGTGTTCGTCGCTGCGGGGATGTTTTCAATGGTTTTGGGACGCACGACGATGTACCGCGCAACCGAACAGATCGGTCCTGTTGCGACCAGCTTGCTGCGGCGTTTGACGCCTGTTTTTGCGCTGCCCATCGCGGTAATATTTTTATCTGAAATTCCCTCGACGCAGACCTACCTCGGCGCAGGTCTGGTGATTGCGGGGGTCATGCTTTATATCGGCAAACCTACATGGAAATCAGGAGCTGCCATCAATGCTGGTTGGTATCTAGGCATCGGGTCGGCGGGGTTTTATGCTGTCGCCTATGTGCTGCGAAGCCATGGGTTGGACCATCTGCCCGATGCCGCATTGGGCACGTTCATTGGTGCCATGGCTGGCATGATCTGGATCGGAGGCATAGGCCTTGTGGGGGCCAGACCAATGTCGCGGGTGCGCAAACTGTTGATGGATCGCGGGCCATGGCATTGGCTCTCTGCTTTGGCGCTTAGTGCGGGGCAGTTATTCCAGTTCTTTGCGCTCAAGTCGGCAACGGTGGTGGTTGTCGCGACACTGGGGTCCCTTGAGGTATTCTTCACAGCGCTTTTGGGCAGCGTCCTGATTGGCGGGCAGAGCACGCGGGCAGGGCGCATCTGGTTGCCCGCAGGGGTTGCTGTCGCGGGGACAGGATTGCTCGTGTGGTAGCGTGTTGATATCGTAAAATCCGATAACAGATTTTTCGGAAATAGTTATTTCTGATGCACAACTTCGCTTACGCTTTTGACTATCGAATACGCCTGATTTTTTGATGCACTGCATGCAGGAGAAAAACCCATGTCAAACCACCCGACGCTCAAGCCCTTCAATTTCAAACGCTGGGTCGAAGACAACGCTGACAAACTGCGCCCGCCGGTAGGCAACCAGTTGCTGCACAAAGAAGGGGACATGATCGTTATGGTTGTCGGCGGTCCGAATACGCGTATGGATTTCCATGATGATCCGGTGGAGGAGTGGTTCTTTCAGCAGAAAGGCGACATGGTGCTCAAGATTGCGGATGGTGGCAAAATTTATGATGTGCCCGTGCGCGAGGGTGAAGTGTTTCTGTTGCCACCACACACACGCCACGCCCCCCAACGCCCGCAAGAAGGCTCGATCGGTATTGTGGTTGAGGCGCCCCGCCAGCCCGGGATGATGGAAGGCTTCGAGTGGTACTGCTTTAACTGCGAGGGCCTTGTTCACCGCGAAGAAGTCGAGCTGGGCGGCGCCGAAGGGATTGTGACAGCGTTGCCAAAAATTTATGATGACTTTCACAATAGCATGGATGCACGGACATGCCCCAACTGTGGCACGGTGCATCCTGGCAAGGGAAAGCCACCCGAGGGTTGGGTAACGCTCTGAGACAAGAAATTTAAACTGGGAGAACACAATGCAGATCATTCAAAAAGCACTCGGGGGGGTCGCTGTTTTAGCGCTCACTTCATTGGCCACGACTGCCGCACTGGCGGAAGATTTCCGCATCGGGCTGATTACGCCACCACCGCACATCTGGACCAAAGCGGCGGAGGCATTTGGTGCCGAGCTGGCCGAGGCCAGTGGCGGCGCCCATAGCGTTACCGTCTTCCCTGCACGTCAGCTTGGCAACGAGGCAGAGATGCTCCAGCAATTGCAGACCGGCGCGCTGGACATGGCCTTTATGACTGTGGCCGAGGTGTCAAACCGTGCGACTGATTTTGGTGCTTTCTATGCGCCCTACTTGGCGGATGACATTGATCATGCTGGACGCATCCTGCGCAGTGATACTGCCAAGAATTTGCTGGGTCAGTTGCCAGCAGAAGTTGGTGTTGTGGGGCTGGGCTACGGCATGGCGGGTTTGCGCCAGATCGTCAGCAGGGGTGAAATCGCCTCGGCCGAAGATCTTGCGGGGCTAAAACTGCGGATTACCCCGTTTGATCCGATTGTGGACTTCTACAACGCCATAGGGGCAGCACCAACACCGATGCCTTTGCCTGCGGTTTATGATGCGTTGGCGAACGGTCAGGTGGACGCGATCGATATGGATGCCGAACTTATCTGGGTGCTGAAATACTACGAGCATGCGGATACGATTGTGCAATCAGACCACATGATGTTCCCCATGGTCGGTCTGGTATCGGGCCGGGTCTGGGCGGGTTTGTCCGAGGAAGATCGGGCGATGATCGGCGAATTGATCGCAAAGCACGTCGACAGCACCATTGATTCCTACACTGCAAAGGACCGTGACTGGCTCAGCCAGATCGAGGGCACCGGCAAGAATTATGTCAAAGTGGACCAATCCTTCTTTGGCGACGCTGTAGAGCAGTGGAATACCATCTGGAGCGAGAAGACTTCTGTCCTTGAGGAGTTGCGTCAGGTTGCCAAGGATACAGCCAACCAATAATGACACTAAGACATGGCGGGGGCGCAGAATTCATGTGCCTCCGCATTCAATAGGGAAGTTGGCGATATGTTAAGCAGCGCATCTGCGGCATGGGCGCGGGTTGAATTGACCTTTGCAGCCGTGTTGGCCGCTGCAATCACAGTGCTTATCTTGCTGAATGTCGTAACGCGCAGCTTTGGCGCTGCTCTGTTCTGGGTGGACGAGTTGGCCATTTATGCAATGGCGTGGATGACGTTTCTGGGCGCATCAGCTGCATTCCACTATGGCAACAACGTCGCCGTAACGATCCTTACCGATGCCCTGCCGCCCTCGCTCGGATCAGTAACCGCCAAACTGGTTGATCTGATTGTGCTGTGCTTCGCGCTCTTTATGGTCTGGTTTTGCTGGCGCTGGTTTTCTCCCCTCGAGCTTGCACGCCAAGGGTTTGATGTGCGTGCGTTTCAGGGCGCCACGTTTAACTTCATTTATGCGGAGCCGACCACGACACTGGGGATCAAGAAATTCTGGGTCTGGAGTGTGATGTGGCTGTTTGCGCTGGGGGCGACATTACATAGCCTCGCCAATCTGTTTGACCGGACCAAGCCGCGTGCGCAAACGGCAGCGGGCACCGAATGACCCCGATTGTTTTTTTGTTCAAGCTTTTCATTGCGGTGCCAGTCGCCCTTGTTCTGGCGCTGACCGCGATCTGGTACATCTGGGAAAGCGATAACACGGTTCTCTATGAGAGCTTTGCGCAAAAGATGTTTTCAGGGCTTGAGAATTACGGCCTTCTGGCGATCCCGCTGTTCATGCTGACCGGAGAAATGATGAACGAAGGCGGTATGACCCGGCGTTTGATCAACGGTGCGCGTGTCTTTGTTGGCGGGTTTCGGGGCGGGCTGGCCTATATCAATCTGCTCGCCAATATGTTCATGGCGGCGATCATCGGTTCCGCCACGGCCCAGATTGCAGTGATGGCCCGCGCCATGACGCCGGAGATGGAAAAAGAGGGCTATGACAAAGGTTTTGCCGCCGCGATCACAGCCGCTGGCGGGTTGCTGGCCCCCGTTATTCCACCCTCGATGATGTTCGTTATTTTCGGTGTGCTGGCCCAAGTGCCCATCAGCGAAATGTTCCTTGCTGGTATCCTGCCCGGACTGTTGCTCGCTGTGTCCTTTGCGGTTGTTATCTCGATTATCGGTTTTTTTCAGGGCTTTCCCAAGGGGGTATGGTTTACACGCAAAGAATCCTTCTCAGCATTGCTGTCCTGTCTGCCTGCGGCCCTCATCCCTGTGGCGATCATTGGCGGCATCCTGTTTGGCATTGCCACGCCCACTGAATCCGCTGCAATCGCATCGCTGATTGCCTTTTTGATTGGCTGGCTGGTTTATGGAGAGCTTAAGCCCCATACCTTGTTCGAGATGTTCCGCCGCACCGCCGTAAATGCTTCGATGATCATCTTTATGATTGCGGCGGCGAATGTGTTTGGCTGGGTCATCATCTATGAGGCGCTGCCGCAAAAACTGGCTGCGCTGATCACATCAGTCACCAGTGACCCGTTTATGTTCTTGTTGATCGTCAACTGCATCCTCTTGCTTGTTGGCATGTTGATCGATGGCATTGCCGCAGTGATCCTGATCACGCCAATACTGCTTCCCATAGCGATGAATGACTATAGCATCAGCCCCTATCAGTTTGGCGTAGTCATGTGCCTGAACCTTGTGCTGGGTTTGCTCACACCGCCTGTGGGGATCGGTCTCTACATCGCATCATCAATGAGTGGTACATCACCGGGCCGCATTCTGCGCTCGCTTTGGCCGTTCTTGCTGGCCGTTGCGATCATTCTGGTACTGCTCAGCCGGTTCCCGTTTCTATCAAC
>CBDTVN010000021.1:0-30778 GCA_965364195.1 uncultured Sulfitobacter sp.
GCGTCTTGAATCGCCGCGAAATCCAGATGCCTGCGCCAAACAAAGGGGCGCATGGTGCGCAAAAATGCGTTGCCCACGCCAATGTCCCCCGCGCAGGGCCGCGCTTTGATATAGGCGGCACGCTCCCATGTGCGCCCCAAACTCTCGTAATACCGCTCCGCCGCGAGCAGACCTAAACACACAGGGTTTACCGACGGATCGGGCCGCAGGCGTAAATCAGTGCGAAAGACATAGCCATCGCCCGTAATCTCGCTCAGGCTCGCCGCCATTGCGCGGGTCGCCTTGATCAGCCCTGCCCGCGCCTCCTGAAAATCGTCCGGCGCGTACCGGCTCTCGTCGAACAGACAAATAAGATCGATGTCGGAGGAATAATTCAGCTCTCCCGCGCCCATCTTACCCATCGCCAACACGGTCATGCCACCACCGGTGAGCGCATCCTCCGCCACCAGCCCCGGCAGCTTGCCGCGTTTGATCTGTGCACCCACAGCCACGCGCAACGCCGCTTGTGCCGCCGCATCCGCAAAATCAGTGAGCGCGCCCGTCACCTCCTCCAGTGACCATGCGCCCCCCAGATCTGCGAGCGCAGACAGCAGCGCCACTCGCCGCTTGCCCGCACGCAAGCCTGCGTTGACCGTCGATACCTCCAGCACCGTGGTGTCCTGCAAAAGCCCTGCCAGCGCCGCTTCGGGTGCCTCCACAGCACCCTCCAACCATTCTGCCTCCTTGGCGATCAAGGTCGATAGATAAGGCGACAACGCCGCAGTCCCGCCAATCAGGGGATGTAGAGAAGTGTCAAACCTGCCAAGCGGCAGATCAGCATCTGCAGGCTCAGACGAGCGCGGACAGCGGGTGAGGCGTTTTGAAAGCTGAATATCAGTCATACATGCACAGTTGCCCGTGGTCTAAGCCGCGTCAATGGCTTCGCAACACAAAAATATGGGTTCATAAGGCTCTGATTTAATTTGGCAAACCATAATAATGTAAATACCTTTCACATTAATCCTTGTAAATTTCCGAAGCGTCGCCAAATTGTATAATGTGAAAGGCATTTACATTAAAGTCCTTTCTCCGGTGAAGCGCCCCACGAACGGCGGCCGCACACCGCCACTTGAGGGACCAATATGACTTACACTGATACCTACCCGTCAGGCACCACCTCACGCGATAATTGGTTTGTGCGCACCGAGAAATGGCTTGATGCGCGCGGCAAGGGCGCATGGATTGCGGCCATGGTTCTTGGCTTTATCTTCTTCTGGCCTGTTGGCCTTGCCCTGCTGGCTTACATGATTTGGAGTAAACGTATGTTTTCATCATCCTCGCGCTGCATGACCCGTAAATCAACCTTCAGCATGAGCCGCCCCACAGGCAACGCAGCCTTTGACGCCTACAAGGCCGACACCCTGCACCGCCTGCAGGAAGAGCAAGACAACTTCGAGGGCTTCCTTGAGCGCCTGCGTGCTGCAAAAGACAAGTCCGAGTTCGACGCCTTTATGGACGAGCGCGCCACCCGCAAGGACGACAAAGCCGAGGCGTAACGCCTTGACACATAGACCGCGCCTTCCCACATCGGGTGGGCGCATCATTCCCTCCAGCACCGAGAGCACCCAATGACACCTGATCCCGACATGCAGCCACAGTTTTACGAAGGCGTGCCCACCAAACGCCTGCTTGCGTGGGTTGTGGACACAGTGATCATCGCGGGCCTTACCCTGCTGACCATCCCCTTCACCTTCTTTATCAGCCTGTTTTTCCTGCCGCTCGTTTTTGTCATGCTGGGGTTCGCCTACCGAATGATCACGCTCTCGCGCGGCTCTGCCACTTGGGGCATGCGCATGATGGCGATTGAACTGCGCGACAGCGATGATAAACCGTTCGATCAGTCGCAGGCCTTTTTGCACACGATGGGCTACACCCTCTCGATCATGATCGCCCCGCTACAGCTGATCTCCGTGGTGCTCATGCTGAGCAGCGAGCGCCGCCAGGGCCTCACTGATATGGTGCTCGGCACCGTGGCTCTCAACCGCCGCGCCTGAGCACTGAGTTCCGTACCTCCATCTCCTTTTCACCACAGCTTTATTTAGGGTTTGCGCGGCGGCACCAGCGCGCTATCGTACAGTCTGAACCAAACAGCCGGACCCTTTAATGCGCCACTCGCTTCCCATTGCTCCGCAGTTCTATGTGACCGCGCCCCAGCCCTGCCCCTATCTCGAGGGCCGGATGGAGCGGAAGCTGTTTACGGCATTGCAGGGCGATAACGCAGACAAGCTCAACAACAGCCTGTCCTCGCAAGGGTTCCGCCGCAGTCAAAATGTGCTCTACCGTCCGTCCTGTGCCGATTGCACCTCATGTCTTTCCGCCCGTATCGATGTTTCCAAGTTTGAGCCGACCAAGAGCCAGCGGCGCACAATCAAGCGCAATGTAGCACTCAACCGCCGCGCCACATCGCCATGGGCCACCGAGGACCAATACGACCTCTTTCGCCGCTATCTCGACAGCCGCCATGCGGATGGGGGTATGGCCGATATGGACGTGTTCGAATTCGCCGCCATGATCGAGGAAACCCCGATCCGCAGCCGCGTTATCGAATATACCGATGCCGACACATCCGAGCTGATCGGCGTCTGCCTTACGGACGTTTTGGGCGATGGTGTCAGCATGGTCTATTCTTTCTACACGCCGGATTCTCCGCAAAACGGTCTGGGCAACTATATCATCCTCGACCACATAGCGATCGCCCGCGATGCGGGCCTGCCTTACGTCTACCTCGGCTATTGGGTGCCCGGCAGCCAGAAGATGGGCTATAAGGCCAAGTTTTCTGGCCTAGAAGTTTTCATGGGCGGCGCATGGCAACCCATGCGCGATCCTGAAACTTTCGTCGAGGATACAGCCTCGCTCACGAATGAGCCGATTGCCGAACAGGTCGCCAACATCTCCCTGCCCGACCTGAGCTCAAAGCGGCTCTGATACTCGGGTGTAAGTTCGCGCAGGGCCCTTCATTATTTTTCCAATAAGCTCAAACCCCGCTTGCAGCCAAATGCGCAAACGCCCCGACTTTAATCCTCCGCTAAAACCATCTGACGGATTTTCACCGCCTTCTCGAAATGGTTCAGCGCATGAATCTCGATCCACCATGTCGCCGCTTCCATCAAAAGCGCAGGATCGTCGTTCTTATTGGCAAAAAACGCATAAAATGACAGCCCCACTCCCTCACCATTTTTCGCAATCTTTTCGTCGCACACGGTCAGTATTTTCTGCCTGAGCGTCTCGCGCATTTTATTATCTCCCATCCTAAACCTTCCATCAAAAAAGGCCGCCCCATTTACGGGGCAGCCTTTCTGTTTGCCATCACTGAATTCAGATCAATTCGGGATCAGGTCCGGAATAATCGTCACAATCGCAGGGAAGAACCACAAGATCGCCAAACCTCCCACCTGGATCATTACGAACGGTATGATCCCGCGGTAGATATGCTGTGTCGTCACACTCGGCGGGGCCACCCCGCGCAAGTAGAAGAGCGCAAATCCGAAGGGCGGCGTCAGGAAGGACGTCTGCAAGTTGACCGCGATCATGATCGTCACCCATTTAGGATCGAACGAGCCGCCGTAGATGACAGGCCCCACAATCGGCACAACGATGTAGATGATCTCGAGGAAGTCGAGCACGAAGCCCAGCACAAACAGAACCACCATCACGATCAGGAAGACCTTCACCTCGTTGTCGAACGATTTGAGGAATTGCTGGATGTAATGCTCTCCCCCAAAGCTGATGACCACAAGGTTGAGCAACTGTGAGCCGATGAGGATCGTGAACACCATCGAGGTGACCTTGGCCGTCTCGCGCACAACTGGTGTCAGAACACCGTTGGTGAACAAGATCCAGCAGCTGAACAGCAGACCAAACACCGCATAGAGGAAGGCACCGTAAGCAGCAAAGAAGGCCACCCAATTCTCGAAGCCGACCTCATCCTGATTGATGCGCAGATCAAAATTCACACCCAGCAGGATACAGATGATAATCGCCAGCGTGGACCAGATCACCACCTTAGGAGAGCGGTCGAGATCCCGCAGCTTGCGGTAAGCCGCCAGCATGATCGCACCACCAGCACCAAGCGCCGCAGCAGGTGTCGGGTTCGTGATACCGCCAAGGATCGAGCCAAGCACGGCGACGATCAGGACCAACGGTGGGAACACGACGCGGATAAGCTCGTTCTTGGCGCACAGGCCGGTGGCATAGACCACACCGTACATCACCGCCACAAACGGCAGCGCCATCAACACAACCATCGTACCGGGTGAAGTGGTGGGAGAAACCAGCACGATATCCACCAGCAGCAATATCACCATACCGATCCCGCCAATAATGAGCGGTTTGGTATCGGAGGAAGGTGACACACCACGTGCCGTTGTCAGGATCAGACCAAGCAGGATCATCAGGATCGCAATACCCGTCCCGATGGGTGCGGCATCTGCAATCTTCTCGGCTTGGGCTACGGCAAACTCTTCATCCGTGAGCTTGGTACTCTGGGTCAAACCGCCTGCGTCCTCGATCACTTGCTGCTGCTGCAGCGCGAGGTCCCAACGTTCCTGACCATGAAGCTCGATCATCGCAGCCTTACAGTCATCGCCGACATTTGTGCGCAGCGTGGCGCTTTCACCGATGTCCGAGAAGCTTGAAATGCGGGTGTCTTGTGATCCCACCATCCCGAGATTGCCAAGGAAGATTGTCCCCACAATCATCAAAACAGGTGCGCCAACAAACCAAGTGAACGCCTCGCTGCGAGTCACAGGCTCGGCGTTGGTGGAGCCCATTTCAACAGCGGGTGCTTTTAACGGATTAAAGAAAGCGTAACCAAAGGCATAAAGCGCGTAGAGCAATGCCAGCAAAATACCGGGCAACAAGGCCGCTTGAAACAACGTCCCCACGGAGACAACCGCAGGCTCCCCCAAATAAGTAAGAGCATCAGTACAGCCCAGCGAGGAGGCGCGCGCCTCTTGTGCGGAGGAATACAAGTCACCGGCCAGCGTGCCGAGCAGAACAATTACAATCGAGGGCGGAATGATTTGCCCCAAGGTGCCAGAGGCCGCGATGACCCCTGTCGCCAATTCAGGCGAGTAGTTGTTGCGCAGCATCGTGGGCAGCGCGAGCAAGCCCATGGTCACAACAGTTGCACCCACAATCCCTGTGGAAGCGGCAAGGAAAGCACCCACAACAACAACAGACACGGCCAAACCACCTGGCAGCGGACCAAATACTTTGGCCATCGACGTCAGCAGATCATTTGCGATCTTGGAACGCTCCAGCGTGATGCCCATCAGAACGAACATCAGCACGGCCAGCAGCGTCTCAATGGACTGGCCCGCCAGCACCCGCTCGTTCATGCGGTTCACAACAAAGGAAATGTTCCGGTCAAGCGCCACTTCCCACCCTTGGGGGAAAACAGGCTCGGCGAGCCTTGCAAGTTCCGGGTATCGGAAGATGGATATCGCATCTTCCTTGATGCCCGAATTCACAAGCGCCCGGTAGGCCTCAGAGGAGGTATCAATCGCTTGGTGGATCAGCAAACCCGCGCTGTCCATTCCGGCAATGATACCGAATGAAATCATGCCCGCACCACCGATGGCAAACGCCACGGGGAAGCCCGACAAAATACCGCCAAACAGGCAGATAAATACGATAATCAGGCCGACTTCGACCCCATCAAGACCAAAAAACATTAGTGTGCTCCCTCATAGGCTTCTTCGCCTTCGCCAAGGGTGTCCTTGTCGAGATATTTACCTTCACTCTCCTGCCCTTCGCGCAGTTCGCACCACGAGCGGTAGAAGAGTGCAATCGCTTGCAGCATCACCATGATGCAGAACATACACAGCAGTACTTTGAACAAGAAATAGCCGTTAAAGCCGTTGGGCGAGAAACCGATGGTCTCTACATTCCATTTTAGCAGGCGCGATTTACGCAGCAGCAGCTCAAGGCTATCCGAGGCCGAGGGGTTCGGCGTAACCAGATTGCGCCACAGGAAGAACCAACCGTAGAGCCAGACCACCAGCGCAAAGGGCATCATGAAGAAGGTCGCGCCAAACATATCGACGATCTTTTTGGTGCGGAATTTCGCACCGGCATAAAAGAGGTCAACCCGTACATGCCCGCCTTGGACAAAGGTGTAGGATACACAAAGGCAGACCACCAAAGCGTTGAAAAGCTTAAGCTCTTCCGCAAACCAGCTAATGTCGAATTGCAACGGAATACCAAACCCGATGGAGATATCGGGACGCGTGAAAATACGCTGCATAAAGACGATGATGATCTGCTGGATCACCATGATCAGGCCCGCCCATGCAAACAGACGCCCCATGCCGTTGGCGAACCCTTCAAGGCCGCGCACCATGCCCCACATGAAAGCACGTTTGCGCATGCCCACGATCGTCAGGATCACCAGCGCAGTCGCAAGAACAAAGAAAAGTTCGGTTGATGCGCCGTAGTAGATAAAGCGCATCATCGCCTGCGGATCGGCCCAGTTGAGCCACATACCAGGATTGAGCAGTGCCGCAAAGAAGTTGTAAAACGCCTCCAGCACATTGCCCGTCACAAATTGGACAAAGCCGCTATCTTGGAACTTATCAAGGCAGCTGAGCTTTGCGCCCTCAGCTGCACGGAAAAATCCCGAACATACAATATCATCAGCCATGTGTCCCTCCCCGGGTCGCGCTCATAAGTGGCGCGCTTGGATCTGTTGCTTGCGCCGTTCTTCGGCATCTACGCAGTCGTATCTTTGATATGGATCAAGGGCCGCAGAATAACCGCGGCCCTTGGGGTCTTATTCTTACATTGCGGCGCGTACGCGCTCACGCTGCTGGACGTAGAATGCGTCGGACTTGGACAGCCATTCCGCGGAAGACGTCAGGGACGTTTCAAAGCTGGCGCGTGTTTTTGCAAACAGCTCGTCGCCCATGTTCTCGTCCATGACTTCGGCTGATGCCGCGCCAAATGCATCCCATACATCATCGGAGAACTGCATGGTTTTCACGCCCTGCTGCTGCAAACGACCAAGGGCCGCACCGTTGTTGGCAAGTGTTTCTGCCAGCTGGGTGTGCGTTGTCGCCATCGCTGCATATTCGATGATCTTCTGGTGCGCTGGGGACAGCTCGTTGAAGACATCAAGGTTAACTGCCGCTGCGAGGCCGGAACCTGGCTCGTGGAAGCCCGCTGTGTAGTAAACTTTTGCAACTTCTTGGAAGCCAGCGCGCTCATCCGCGAATGGGCCAACCCACTCCAGACCGTCGAGGGCACCGGAAGACAGCGCTTGGTACAGTTCGCCACCCGGGATGTTCTGAACGGATGCGCCCATTTTACCCAAGACCTTGCCACCAAGACCCGGCATGCGGAACTTCAGACCGTTAAAGTCAGCGGCAGAGTTGATCTCGTTGCGGAACCAGCCACCGGACTGTGAACCGGAGTTACCTGCGAGGAAGGACTTGAGGTTGAAGATCTCGCCCAGCTCGTTGTGCAGCTCATGGCCGCCACCGTGGTGGTACCAGTTTGTCAGCTCTTGTGCTGTGCCGCCGAAAGGTACGGCAGTGTAATAGGCGTACGCAGGGTGCTGACCGATGAAATAATAGTCGGCAGAGTGGTACATGTCGGCCTGACCGGAGGATACGGCGTCGAATACTTCGAACGCGCCGACCAGCTCACCGGGGGCTTTTTTATCGATTGTCAGCGTGCCGTCAGACATCTCGTTGACCATCGTGTTGAGGTATGAGGCCGCATCGTCCAGCACAGCGAAACCGCGTGGCCATGATGTTACCATTGTCAGTGTCTTTTTGCCTTGGGCATAGACTGGTGCTGCGAGCGTTGTCGCGGCGGCGGCTGTACCGCCAAGTGCAGATGTCTTCAAAAATGAACGACGATCCATATAGGTATCCTCCCGGGATTATATTTCCCACACGAGATTCGTCCCCGCGCAGGCATTTGAAAGTATCGCAACACTAACGGGCGCGCAGGGATTGGAAATACCTAGTACTGCGTAGAAATGGCAAAACTGCCGTTTTCGAAGGATAATTTAGCGGCATTTTCCCATATTTTGCGCCACAGGGGTACGCTCTTCCTGTTTCACCCTGTGAACGGTCCCAGCGCTTTGGCTTTGATTGCAGACAGGATTCGTCGTATCGAATCATTATGACAATCCGCCGCCTGCGCATTTCCATCCCCTACGCCCAAAAGCTCACGCTTCTGGCCTCCGTCCCTCTCATCGTGGCAGTGGCGGCTATCGCGCTTGTGGTGGCGGCCCAGTCGCGCGCCCTGGCCGAGCGTGAAATCAACGCCCTTGAGACCCAACTTATCGAGGCCAAGAAGGCCGAACTGCACAATTACGTGACCCAAGCGCGCAACGGGTTTTACTTTATCTATGGCAATGCCGCCCCCGATGACGCAGGCGCACAAAAGCGGGTCGAACAAATTCTGTCCGCGATGATCTACGGAGAGGAAGGGCAGTTCTTCGTCTATAACTATGATGGCACCGCCATCGTTTCGCCACGCGAGACCGCGCGCATCGGACAGAACTTTAGCGGCGAAAGCGATATCGAAGGCACCCCCGTCGTGGACCGCCTGATCGAGATCGCGCGCGACGGGGCGGGCTATCACACCTATATGTGGCCCAAACCCTCCACCGGAGAGATGGCGCAAAAAATCGTCTATGTGACCTCCTTTCCCTCGTGGCGGTGGGCCGTAGGCACGGGCGTGTTCATCGACGACGTGCTGGCTTCCGTCGCCACCAGCCGCGCGGAGGTAGAGGAGCGGGTCCAGCGCACCTTCCTCTATATCGGGGCCATTGCGCTGATTGCCCTGCTCGTCGTCTTTGCCACCGGCATGGGTCTTAACCTGCGCGAACGCCGTCTGGCCGATGCCAAGCTTAAAAAGCTGACCCAGCGCGTATTCGACGCCCAAGAAGAAGAACGTGGCCGCGTGGCGCGCGAACTGCATGACGGGATCAGCCAGATCCTTGTGGGCGTGCGCTATGCGCTCGACAATGCCCGCCGCCGCCTTGATCGCGGTGATGCGTCCGCAGGTGCGCCGTTGGCCAAAGGCATCACAACACTGGGCGAGGCAATCTCGGAGGTCCGCCGGATCAGCCGTGATTTACGCCCCGCTGTTCTGGACGATCTGGGCCTTGGTCCTGCCCTGCGCATGCTATGCGAAGAATTCGGGACGCGTACGGGCATCACCGTCGACTTTACCACCGTGGTGTTCCGCAACCGCCTCGACAACAACGCCAAGATCGCTCTTTACCGCATTGCCCAAGAGGCCATGACGAACATCGAGCGGCACGCGAAGGCAAGCCATGTCAGCATTGACCTGCGCGGCCATAAACGCGGGGCAACCCTGCTGATCACCGATGATGGCGCAGGTTTCAACCCCAATGCACGCACCCCCGGCCTCGGCCTGCGCAACATGCAAGAGCGCATGGACCAGCTTGGCGGCTCTCTCACTCTGCGCACCGCTCCAAACAAAGGGGTCGAGATCGAGGCCATTGCGCCACTCACCCACATGCTTCCCCCCGCCGCCGCGCCTTCAGAGAGCGCCAAAGCAATTCCAAGAAAGACAACCGCATGACATACCGCCTGCGCATCGCCATTGTCGATGATCACCCCATGGTCGCCGAAGGCATCCAGTCCATATTAGAGAGCTATGATGACATCGAAGTTGTCGGTACTCTGAACGGCGGGCGTGCCGTCATTGAGGAGTTGGGCACACTCAACCCTGATGTGATCCTGATGGATTTGAACATGCCCGACCTTGGCGGCCTGTCTGCGACCGAGATCGTGCTGGAGCAACGCCCCGGCACACGCATCGTAATCCTGTCCATGCACGACAGCCCTGAATACATCTCCTCCGCGCTCAACCACGGCGCCATGGGCTACCTGCTCAAGGACGTCCCCACAGACGAGATCAAACTCGCCATCGATACCGTCATGCGCGGGGAGCGGTATCTGTGCACTGGCGCGCAAGGGTCCCTCACGCCCAAAGACGGGGGCGTGCGCGAGACGCTGACAGGGCGCGAACAAACGATTCTGCTGCAATTGGCCCAAGGGCAATCCAACAAGGAAGTCGCCCTTACCCTCGACATCTCCGTGCGCACGGTCGAGACACATCGCAAGAATATCAAACGTAAACTGGGCATTTCCAGCACCGCTGGCCTCACCCGTTACGCGCTTGAGCACGGCGTGCTTCAAGGGACAGGCGTGGACCTTTAGCGGTCAACACATTGACCCCGGTGACGAATAGGGCCGCACCGGCCACTTCTCGCCGAAAGTATGGAATACCACACTTTATACGGGAATTCTTGATATGCTAGCGTGATAGCGGGGGCATATTTTCCACCACTATACTGAGACAATTCTATTTATCGCTTAACCAGCCCCCCTCGCTCAATTTTGAACAAGGGAGTATTTAAATGACCGTTTCACATGGATTATCAGGCTATGACGCTTTTGTCGTAGACTGCGCAAACCACATACCGGCCGCGCTGCCACAGACATTTGGCCGCCTTGGTCCGCGCAATGAGCTCACAGGGATTGCACCCGACGGCACCCCGTTCAACGATACCTCGGTGCAGAAGGCATTTACCCAAGCACTGGACCAGATGCGCGACAATGCAGATCGCGAGGACGGGACCGCCGCCGCCGGCATGACATTCTTTGGCCAGTTCATCGACCACGATGTCACGCTGGACACGCAAAGCGCCATTGGCACGCGGATTGACCCCCGCTCGATCCGCAACGTGCGCACGCCCGCGCTCGATCTTGATTGCATCTATGGCGACGGCAACGAGGCGAGCCCCTACCTCTATCACCCTGACCACCACGGGTTCATGTTGTTTGGCACCAAACAGAACAAACGTGATCTGGCCCGCAACAGCCACGGCACTGCGCTGATCGGTGACTTTCGCAATGATGAAAACCAAATCCTGAGCCAGCTTCAGGGTGCGTTTGTTCAGATGCACAATATTCTGATGACCGCTCTGCAAGAAGACGCAAGCATGGTGCCAGCGGCCTTTGTCGGCATCCGCGCCCAAGCCATGGCACAAGGGATTAAACCCGAGAACGGCGCCTTTCAGGCCGCGCGCCGTATCCTGCGTCTGCACTATCAATGGATGGTCGTGCATGACTTCTTGCCCAGCTTTATCGATGCCGAGGTGCTCAAAGACATCCTCGCACAATTCGAAGCGGGAGGCCTGCCCAAACCCTTTACAAAAGACAGCCCCGTCATGCCGATCGAATTTTCGGGGGCCGCCTACCGCTTTGGCCATGCCACCGTGCAGAACGATTACGAACTCAACGACACTTCTGGCGCGGTAAAGCTGTTCGAGATGATGCGCCCCGAATTCCAGCACCGCTCGGAAGCGCATAACATCTCATTCACAAAGCTCTTTGATCTGCCCGGCAACGGCAAATTCCAAAAGGCCCGCCCCATCGGGCGCAAGCTGGCAGGCTCGATCTTTGATCTACCGTTCATAAATGATCAGTTAAGCATCGCAGGCCAAAAGCTCAGCCTTGAGGACAGCCGCAAACTACCGCACCGCAATGTCTTTCGCGACCGCATGACGCTCGAGCTTGCTTCGGGGCAGCAGATGGCGCGGCTGATGCATGTGGCCGAAATCGCCGCCCCTGAAGAGATGACCACCCACGGCATCAGTAAAACGCCGCTCTGGTACTATTGCCTGCTTGAGGCAGAAAGTCATGGCGGCAAGCTGGGGCCTGTTGGCGGCACCATCGTGGCGGGCACATTGCTGCGGCTCTTGTCGCTGGACCCCGACAGCCTGCTTTGCTCGGCCCATGGCTTCAAACCGTGGACCACGCTTGGCGCCTCCAAGGCGGGGAACTTCTCACTGGGTCACATGCTCGCCTGCGTCGAGGCAGGCAGAGGTGCCATTGCACATGCGGATGATCTGATCACCGGCTAAGCGCGCAAACAAGAACGGCACGGGCCGAAAAGTCCGTGCTTTTTTGCAAAAATGCGGCAATTTACCACCCCACCGCAACATTCATAAAGAAAATTGCAGCCGTGAGACACAAATTTATGCAGATTGACTGTTGACGCCCATAATCACCGCCCATAATGTCGCCGCACACTTCAACGGAGTATCAGGGCATGTTGCACCTAGTCGTCATTGTGAATCGAACGCGCATGGGCCGGTAACGGTAAGCCAGATTTTTTCCCATGCGCCCCCGACAAAATCGGGGGCTTTTTTATGTGACCTGACTGTGACACCTCACAGATACGCAAAAATGACCCGACCGCCCCTGATGGGCAAACGCTACAACAACAGCCGCCAAGATAAAGGACCACGCAGATGACACGCCAAATGACCGGAGCGAAAATGATCGTTCAAGCCCTGATTGATCAGGGTGTCGATACCGTATTCGGGTATCCCGGCGGTGCTGTCCTGCCGATCTATGACGAGGTGTTCCAACAAAACAGCATCAAACATGTTCTGGTCCGCCATGAGCAAGGTGCGGTTCACGCGGCTGAGGGCTATGCGCGCTCCACAGGTAAGCCCGGCGTGGCCCTTGTGACCTCCGGCCCCGGCGCGACAAACGCGGTAACCGGCCTCACGGACGCGTTGATGGACAGCATCCCGATTGTTGTCCTGACGGGTCAGGTGCCTACCTTCATGATCGGCTCGGACGCGTTCCAAGAGGCCGACACCGTTGGCATCACCCGCCCCTGCACCAAGCACAACTGGCTGGTTAAAGAGACCGACAAGCTTTCTGGGGTGATCCATGAGGCATTCCACATCGCCACCTCCGGCCGGCCCGGCCCCGTTCTGATCGACATCCCCAAGGATGTTCAGTTCGCCACGGGCAGCTACACGCCGAAAGCGCAGTCCAAATCCCACTACCAGCCGCAACTTAAAGGCGACATGGACGCGATTACCGAACTGGTTGAGGCATTGGAAAAAGCCAAACGCCCCCTCTTTTATACCGGCGGTGGCGTCATCAACTCCGGCCCCGCAGCATCGCAACTGCTGCGCGAACTGGTCGAATCGACAGGCTTTCCAATCACTTCCACGCTCATGGGCTTGGGCTGCTACCCTGCGTCCGGTGACAAATGGCTCGGCATGCTGGGCATGCATGGATTGTACGAGGCCAACATGGCGATGCATGGCTGTGATCTGATGATCAACATCGGCGCACGTTTTGATGACCGCATCACCGGCGTTGTCGAGAAATTCAGCCCGAATTCCAAGAAGGCCCACATCGACATTGATCCTTCCTCGATCAACAAGGTCATCCGCGTCGATATCCCGATCATGGGCGACGTAGGTCACGTCCTTGAGGACCTGCTCAAAGTTTGGAAATCACGCGGCCGCAAGACCAACTCCGAAGCCCTTGCCAAGTGGTGGAAGCAGATTGAGGAATGGCGCGCGGTTGATTGCTTGAAGTTCGAGCAGAAAGGACCTGTAATCAAACCACAATATGCACTGCAGCGCCTCGAAGCACTGACCAAAAAGCACGACCGCTATATCTGTACCGAAGTGGGCCAGCACCAGATGTGGGCCGCGCAATACCTCGACTTCGAGGACCCCAACCGCTGGATGACCTCCGGTGGCCTCGGCACCATGGGCTACGGCTTTCCCGCATCAATCGGTGTGCAGATGGCTCACCCCGACGCGCTTGTGATCAACGTAGCGGGTGAGGCTTCATGGCTGATGAACATGCAGGAGCTGGGTACTGCGATGCAATACGCCCTGCCCGTTAAACAGTTCATCCTAAACAATGAGCGTCTCGGCATGGTGCGGCAGTGGCAGGAACTGCTGCACGGCGAGCGCTATTCATCGAGCTGGTCCGAGAGCCTGCCTGATTTCGTGAAACTGGCCGAAGCCTTTGGCGCCAAGGGTATCTTGTGCACTGATCCTGCTGATCTGGACGAGGCGATCATGGAAATGATCAACTATGACGGGCCCGTTCTGTTTGATTGCGGCGTCGAGAAGCACGAAAACTGCTTCCCGATGATTCCGTCAGGCAAAGCGCACAACGAAATGATCATGGGTGAGGTCGACACCTCCACGGCGATTGATGCCGAAGGTAAGGTGCTGGTCTAATATGAAAAAATCAGAAGCAGAAGTCCTTGCAAGGTCTGCGGTCCATGATTGGGCTACCGAAATAGGCTTTACAGTTGAAAGTGCTCAAATGCCCAGCTTTTTGGACTTTAGAGACTGGCTTCTCGAACGATGGCCAAGCGCACTGAGTTTCAGATCAACTATGGGTCCGCGTGATGATGCGGAAAGATGGTTTGATGAAAAACTCAAACAAACTTGGCGCAATTGAAAGGGTATTAGAACAATGTCACCGCTAAAAATCAAAAAAGGCGCTCAGAGCCATTCCGCCTACAACCTGCGCCCCAATTTTTCGGACGTGGAAGAACGCCACACCCTCGCCCTGCTGGTCGAGAATGAGCCGGGTGTCCTTGCCCGTGTTATCGGCCTTTTTGCAGGTCGTGGCTATAACATCGACAGCCTGACCGTGGCAGAGGTGGATCACACAGGTCACCTCAGCCGCATTACCATCGTCACGCGCGGCACACCCCAAGTGATCGAGCAGATCAAAGCGCAAACAGGCCGTATCATCTCCGTGCGCGAGGTCCATGACCTCACCGTTGAAGGTGCAAGCGTTGAGCGTGAGTTGGCAATGTTCAAAGTGGCTGGCACCGGCGACAAACGCGTCGAGTCCCTACGCCTTGCGGATATCTTCCGCGCCAATGTCGTTGACAGCACGCTGAGCAGCTTTGTCTTCGAGATTACCGGCGCGCCGGAGAAAATCGATGCTTTTGCTGATTTGATGCGCCCGCTTGGCCTTGTCGATGTGGCCCGCACGGGCGTCGCGGCGCTGTCACGCGGCGAGTAGTCCGACCTTCGGCCCCCTAATCGGGCCGCAATACCGATGTCGCGAGTGATCAATCTGGGTCGCTCGCGGCATCGGCAGCACTGGCGTTTCGTGATAGAACTCTCCTAACAATAGGAGAGCGTCCATGGACCACCACCCCGCAAATCCTGATCTGAGCAATGTGCGCCGCCCTATCGGCACGGCAAACGGCCTGCCCAACAGCCACTACATTGACCCTGATGTTTTCACCGAAGAGCGTCAGGCCGTCCTCTTTGATAATTGGGCCGGCCTTGCTGTCGGCGCAGATGTGCCAGAGGTGGGCGATGCCAAGCCTGTGACTTTCCTCGGCATGCCGCTATTGTTGGTCCGTGATCGCTCCGGTGCTGTGCGTGTGTTCCAGAACATCTGCCGCCACCGTGGCATGATCCTTGTCGACGCCCCACGCAAAATTGAGGGCGCAATCCGCTGCCCTTACCATTCGTGGTGCTACTCTACCGAAGGCAAGCTGATCAGCACGCCTCACGTGGGCGGCCCCGGCCAGAACACCCATGAAGGGATCGACAAAAACCTGCTTGGCCTGATCGAAGTGCGCAGCCACATCTGGCTGGATGTTGTCTGGATCAACATCTCTGGAACCGCTGCCCCTTTTGAGGAGGCAAATGCAGACCTGCTCGCCCGTTGGGCCGAATTTGACAAACCCCTCTACCACGGCGGCGCCGACAGCCGCTTTGCGCTGGAAGTGAATTGCAACTGGAAGCTCGCCGTCGAGAACTACTGCGAAAGCTATCACTTGCCGTGGATTCACCCCGGTCTGAACAGCTATTCACGGCTTGAGGATCACTACCATATCGAGGCGTCGGGCCTTTACTCGGGTCAAGGCACGCTGGTCTACCGTCAACTCAAAGATGAGGCTGGTACGTCATTTCCTGATTTTGACGATCTCAGCAATAAATGGGACACCGCCGCCGAGTACATAACCGCCTACCCTAATGTCCTGCTGGGCGTGCACCGTGACCACACCTATTCGATCATACTTGTCCCCCACGGACCTGAAAAGACGGTCGAACATGTGAACATCTATTACGCGAGCGATGTGACCGATAACGACCTGCGCCCGCGCAACACTGCCCAGTGGAAGGAGATATTCGAAGAGGATATCTTCGTGGTCGAAGGCATGCAGCGCGGACGCCATGCGGTGGGCTTTGACGGCGGGCGTTTCTCTCCTGCGATGGACGGGCCGACGCATATGTTCCACGCATGGGTTGCCACCCAAATGGACCGCCACCGCGCGCCGCTTGCAGCTGAATGAGTGATCTAAACGCTGACTTGCTTGCAGCACATGAGGCTGACAACAGCGATGCGCTCATCACACTCTACAGCAAGGCGGCAGCGCAAGCCCCGGACGTTGACACGGCCTGTTTCTTTCTCACCCACGCCTATATTTTCGCACTTGAGCAAGGGGATGCGCGCGCAGCAGATTTGTGCGCGCAACTGGCCGCACATGGCCGCGAGACGTTGGACTAATTGTCGCGCATGCCCGCATAGATATGCCATGACGCATGTCCCAACCACGGCAGTACGACCAACAACCCCAAGAATGCAGGCACCATCGCAATGAGCAAGAGCACAGCGATAAATACCGCCCACCCGACCATCAAAACAGGATTCGCGATCACGATGGAAATGCTGCGCAGCATCGCTGTCACATAATCCACCTCACGATCAAGCAGCAGCGGCAAGCCGATGACACACATCGCGTAAAGCAGCAGTCCGAAACCGGCCCCCACAGCCGACCCCAATCCCAGCATCATCAACCCGTCAACGCTCAGGAAAACATCTGCCGAAGACATGATATTGGTCATCGGTTTCAGCCCCAAAAACAGCGCGAAAATCATGTGACCGAGGAAGAACCAGAACAACAGCGCCACCATCATGAGTGCACTCAGGAACGGCAACTGCCCGCCCCGCTCTGCCCAGAGCACCCGCAGAACACGCCCTACAGAGGGCCGCTCTCCCAAGCCGCGCAAGCGCGACACCTCATAGGTGCCAAGGGCTGCAAATGGGGCCGCCAGCGGAAAGCCGAATACCCCCAAGACAAACCAGAATGTATGTCCCGCCCACACGGTCAGCGCGATCATCCCCCACCCCGTCAGCAAGCATAGAATAGCCACTAGCAGCCCGAACGCAGGGGCCGCCATAAAGTCACGCCACCCTGCGCCAAGCGCGTGGCGCAAAAGCGCAAACGTCGGAGGGCTAAGCTCTGGTACGCCGTGAATGCGGGTTTGGGTCACCATATTACTCTCCTACAGTTTTGGGGGCCGAGCGCGCGGCCAATCTGTGGCCCCGTGCCATTGCTGCGCCAGCCGCAGCAGCATCGCATCACTGCCCCGCGGCCCGATCAGCTGTATCCCCGCAGGCAAGCCTTCGGCTCCAAACCCAACGGGCACATTCACCACGGGCAGCCCGATCAGACCCGCCGGAATGACCACCTGCATCCAGCGGTGATACGTATCCATGGCCTGCCCTGCGATATTCTCGGGGTATGCCCACTCCACATCAAAGGGCCACAGCTGCGCGGACGGCAGCACCAGAACATCCATGCTTTCAAACATCCGCGTCACTTTGCGGAACCAGTCGGAGCGTATCTCACTGGCGCGGTGCACATCCATCGCCGACATCGCCAATCCACGCTCGACCTCCCAGATCGCGGCGGGTTTGAGGTACTCACGGCGCGCAGGATCAGCATGGATCACGCCAAGCCCCCCTGCCACCGCGAAAGAACGCAGATCAGTCCACGACTGCCACATGGCGTCCGCATCAAATGGCGCGGGCAAGGTTTCGACGTTATGGCCCATCCCCTCCATCTGTACCAAGGCCGCTTGCGAGATATCGGCAATCCCTTCCGCATATGGAAAGGCCCCATCCCAATCGCCCAACCAGCCGATTTTCAACCCCTTGGGCGCCACATCAATCCCTGCCAGCGTGTCGGGCGCATCGCGGCTCAATGGCTCACGCGGATCACGGCCCGTCATCACATCCAGCAGGGCGGCCAAATCCGCAGGGCTGCGCGCCATCGGGCCCGAGGTCGCCAACTGGTGCAGAAACATATCGCCCACGGGCTCTCTCGGGACGGTCCCCCATGTGGGGCGCATGCCGTAGACATTGTTCCACCCCGCCGGATTGCGCAGGCTGCCCATCATGTCGGACCCGTCTGCCACGCTCAGCATACCTGTCGCCAGCGCTACCGCCGCCCCGCCCGACGATCCACCGGCAGAACGCCCCAGATCATACGGATTTCGCGTAGCACCGTGCACAGGATTAACCGTATGCGATCCAAGGCCAAACTCGGGCGTGTTTGTCTTTCCAATGATAATCGCCCCAGCAGTGCGCAGGCGCGCCACTATCAGATCATCCGTCTCCGCCACCTGCCCCGCAAACAGCGGTGAGCCCATAGACGTGGGCAAGCCTGCCGCATTTGCCAAATCCTTGATCGCGATGGGCATACCGTGCAGCCAGCCACTGCGCGGCGCATTGTCCGCTGCCCGCGCCTCATCACGCAAACGGTCCCCATCGCGTAGGCTGACAATCGCATTTACCTGTGGGTTCACCGCCTCGATCCGCGCCAATGTGGCGTCCATCAACTCAAGGCTCGACAACTCACCATTCTCAAGCGCCGCAGACTGGGCGCGCGCATCCATGTTCAAAATATCCATGCTACATTATGACCAAGCATTTGGGCGGGGTGCAAGTCGCAAGATGCCTAAGACAGCTCAGCGTTCGACTGCGCATGCCCTCGCCCATAACGAACCGCCGCCTCGAATTTCTCTTAGCCCTGTTCGAGAGTTAGCGCTGCGGCTCAAAGTCCTTCAGAGCCAAGAGCCCCGCAGCCGCAATCATAAGTGTTCCGCATACTTTATTGACCACGCCAAAGGAGAACCGCTTGAGGGCGGACGCCGCACGGATACCCATCCAACCCCACAGCACCAAAATGGCGCCATCCACCACGATGTAGGTTAGGCCCAAAATGAAAAGCTGCGGTAAAACGGGCGATAAGGGGTCAATGAATTGAGGAAATAATGCTCCGAAGAAAACCACTGCAAAAGGGTTGGACATTGATGTCACAAATCCCTGTTTGAACAGCTTGAAAGCAGCGCCTGATGCCGCAGCTTCAACATCGCTGCCCTCATCTTTTAATAAAATCAACTGTAGCCCGATCCAAACAAGATAGGCGACACCAAGCCATTTGATCCAAATGAACGCACTGGCAGAGGTTGCTATTATCGCAGCAAGGCCAAAGGCAGCACCTGTCATTTGCACACAGTTTGCGGTCAAATCACCCGCAATCGTATAGGCACTTTTGCGCAGCCCATGCCGAATACTGTTCGAAATGATCAGCAATTGGCTGGTGTCCGGAGGGGTTGCAAAAAACACGGCAACAGCCGCCAAATAAACTAGATAGGTTTCCATCAGCATGTGACCTTGCCCTCCCGCGCAGTTGGGTAACGCTAGAGTGGGCAAGTGAATGGGTCAATGACGCTCGGCGAGCACCGGACCACTTGGTCGGCAACTAGACCGACCAAAACAGATTACTGATCCTGTGCCTGCGCGCGGCTCTTGCCGGAAACAGCCTGCGCCAGCGCGGCCCCCATCAGCCCATCCAAATCGCCGTCGAGCACACCTTTGGTGTCCGACGTCTCGTAGCTGGTGCGCAGGTCCTTCACCATCTGGTAAGGCTGAAGGACGTAAGAGCGGATCTGGTTACCCCAGCCCGCATCACCTGCATTCTCATGTACTTCGTTGACGAGGGCAGAGCGTTTGTCCAATTCCATCTGATACAGGCGGCTCTTCAGGGCCTTCATCGCAATATCGCGGTTCTGGTGCTGCGATTTCTCTGAACTGGTCACCACAATGCCAGTGGGATGGTGGGTGATCCGCACAGCCGAATCCGTAGTGTTCACGTGCTGACCGCCAGCACCAGAGCTGCGGTAGGTATCAATGCGGATATCGCTTTGGTTCACTTCGATCTCGATGTTGTCATCCACGACCGGATAGACCTTCACGGAGGTAAAAGAAGTATGCCGCTTGGCCGCGCTATCGAAGGGGGAGATACGCACCAGACGGTGCACGCCGCTCTCCGACTTTAACCAGCCATAGGCATTATGACCGCTGATCTTATAGGCGGCAGATTTGATGCCCGCCTCTTCGCCGGCACTCTCGGACTGCAACTCAACGGTATAGCCCTTCTTCTCGGCCCACCGCACATACATCCGCGCCAACATGCTGGCCCAATCACAGGACTCGGTCCCGCCTGCGCCCGAGTTAATCTCGAGGAAGGTGTCATTTGCATCGGCCTCCCCATCCAAAAGCGCCTCAAGCTCCTTTTGGGCCGCCGTCACAGCCAGCTTGGTCAGCGCCGCTTCGGCCTCGCCTACAACCTCCGCGTCATCCTCCATCTCGCCCAACTCGATGAGGTCGATGTTGTCCTGCAACTCGGTCTTGATCCCGTCATGGGTCGCCATGGCATCGACCAACCCCTGGCGGTCGCGCATCAATTTTTGTGCCGCCTCAGGATCATCCCACAATGTCGGGTCCTCGACGCGCGCGTTGAATTCCTCGAGGCGGTAAGGCGCTGTCTCAACATTCAAACGCTGGGCCAGAAGGTCCACAGATTTGCGGATTTTATCGACGGTGCTTTGTACTTCTGCGCGCATGATCAGTCCTGAAATAAAAGAGCGGCCCCTGCACACGCAAGGACCGCCCATGTGATAGACCAGCGCCCGAGCGGCGACAAGTCAGTGCCTAGTACAATCCACCGCCAAGCACGTTGCCGATGGTGGCTTTCTTACCCACAACGGCCTTCTTACCAGTTGATGTGGTGACTTCTTTCGCTCGTGAGCCGCCCACTTCTTCGACCAGCGGAAGATCGGCACCCATGGCAAAACCACCATCAAACGTGACGCCAAAGTCGATGAACTCTCCCTCGCGGAAACACTCAGACACGACGTTGCTGCCCGATGCGCCAGCGCTGAGGCGTGCACCGGTGAAACGGTCGATATTGATGAATTCACAGCCCTCAGGCACGCGAAACTCACCGCCACCGTATTTCTGGACGGCCTTTGACATAAACCGCTGGAATACAGGACCGCACATGCCCCCACCCGAGGCAGACCGGCCAAGGCTGCGGGGCTGGTCATAGCCGATATAGCAACCCGCAACGATGTTTGAAGTAAAGCCAACAAACCACACATCTTTGGAATCGTTTGTTGTGCCTGTCTTACCTGCGGTTGGCACGGATAGATTGACCGCACTGCGCGCCGTGCCGCGGTCCACAACACCCTTCATCATCGATGTGAGCTGATAGGCGGTGACAGGGTCCATGACCCGCTCGCGGTTTGAGACAATGCGTGGCCCCTGACCCGCCGCCAAGTAAATTGAATCACAATCATCGCAGATCCGTTTGTCATGTTTGTATACCGTCCGGCCATAGCGGTCCTGTACACGGTCCACCAGCGTTGGCGTCACCCGCTCCCCGCCATTGGCGAACATCGCGTAGGCAGCAACCATCTGGTACAATGTTGTCTCTTGGGACCCCAACGCATTGGCCAAAACGGGAGACAAATCTTCATATACGCCGAATCGCTCTGCGTAACTTCCGACCGTGTTCATTCCCACTTCTTGCGCAAGACGGATGGTCATCAGGTTGCGTGATTGCTCAATCCCTGTGCGCAGCGGCGTTGGGCCGTAATAGCGGTTCGAGGAGTTCTTCGGGCGCCACACACCTTGCGGCGTGTCAATCTCAATCGGCGCGTCTACAATTATGGTCGCGGGCGTATACCCACTGTCGAGCGCCGCCGCGAAGACAAACGGCTTAAAGCTTGAGCCGGGCTGGCGCTTGGCCTGTGTGGCGCGATTGAAGACGCTTGCCTGATAGCTAAAGCCGCCCTGCATCGCGATTACACGGCCTGTATTGACGTCCATCGCGACAAAGCCGCCCTGAACCTCAGGCACTTGCCGCAGGGTCCAGCGGATGAACGCGCCATCCGCATCGGCAACCATACGGCGCACCAACACCACATCGCCAACCTCGACCAGCGCACCCCGCGGCCCAAGGCTGCCATTCCTAAGCCGCTTGCGCGCCCATTCCATATCTTTTGGTGGAACCCAGTTGCCGCCCTCAGCCGTCTCAATGCGCTCAATGCCCAGACGCGCACCCTTTGGACCCGTCTCAAGCACAACTGCCGGGAACCATTGCTGCTCCAACGTGATATCACGCGGCACGCGCAGATTAGACAAGGCATCGCGCCAAGTATTCTCGTCGACCAAAGCCTCGGCAGGCAATGTCTCGCGCGTTCCTCGCCAGACACCCTGTCCGCGGTCAAAACTCTCCAATTGGCGGCGCAGCGCATCTGCTGCAATCGGCTGCATCTCGTTATCGATCGTCGCGCGCACACTCAGACCACCAGTAAAGAACTCTCCCTCACCAAAGTCTTGCGACAACTGGCGGCGGATTTCGTCGGTAAAGTAATCACGCGGCGGCAGGTCCGCCTTAAAGCTCTCAAAATCACCATTTTGCACTGACAGGAGCGGCAGTTCGCGTTCCTGTTGGTAAGCAGCTTCGGTAATATAGCCGTTCTCTTTCATCTCTCGCAGCACAAAATTGCGACGAGACAGCAAGCGATCCTTGCGGCGCACAGGGTGATAATCAGACGGCGCTTTGGGCAGGCTGGCCAATGTCGCCGCCTCATGGGGTGCCAGCTGACCCAACGTCTTGTTAAAATACGTCTGGCTCGCAGCCGCCACGCCATAGCTGTTTTGCCCAAGGAAAATCTCATTGAGGTACAGCTCAAGGATTTTCTCTTTGTCCAGCGCCTCTTCCACACGGGCAGCAAGGATAATTTCCTTGATCTTGCGCTCCGCACGGCGGTCACCGCTCAGCAAGAAGTTTTTCATAACCTGCTGGGTGATGGTCGAGGCCCCGCGCACATCTTGCCCGCGTGATTTCACCGCATCCACAGCTGCCGCACCGATCCCGCGCAGATCGTACCCGTCATGCTCGTAGAAATTCTTGTCTTCCGCCGAGATGAACGCCTGTTTGATCAGGTCGGGGATCGTGTCCGCAGGCGCAAACAGCCGCCGCTCCTTGGCAAATTCATCGATCAAACGCCCCTGACCGGAGTATATCCGGCTGATCGTCGGCGGCGTGTAGGACGCAAGAGATTCGTGGCTGGGCAAATCGCGCCCATACATCCAGAAAACCGCCCCAATAGTGAGGGCAACCATGCCAATGGACATGGTCAGGGTGGTAAAAATACCCCCAAAGAACGATAAGATCATCCGAAACACGCAGCAACGCTCCTTGAATGGCGTTTGTATTGCCCCGTCTATACCCGCAAAGGCACAGATCGTCAAAAGGCATACCGCCTATTTTATGGGGAGTTAGGGCGGACAACCGCCTAAAATATGCACCCTGTCAGAGCGCCTTATTGCCGCACCAGAGCCTTGCGCGCCGCGTCCGTATCACGCCATGTCAGCACTGCTTTCGCCATGCTTTCCGCCATGTTGCGCCGCCATACCGGATCGCCAAGGTTCGACAGGTCCCGATCAGAGCTGAGAAAGCCGATCTCAACCAATACAGAGGGGATATCAGCAGATTTCAGTACCGAAAATCCCGCTTCGCGCAGTGGTCTGCGGTTCATTGGCCCGCCCGCCGCCGCCATACCTTCGGCCAGCGTCATCGCCAGCGCGGAGGAGCGTGGCTCCGTCTCTCGTCGCGCCAAATCAAGCAAGACTTGCGCCACCTGATCATCCGAGCCGGTCAAATCTGCCCCCGCAATGATATCCGAGCGGTTGTGCCTTGCGGCCAAATGCTCGGTCGCAGCATCGCTCGCCTCATCGGACAGGGTGTAGACTGTGGCCCCCTTTGCCCCGCCTTGGCGCAAAATATCTGCGTGCAGAGAGATGAACAAATTCGCCTCGACCTGATGCGCAATCGCAACCCGCGTCTCCAGCGCCACAAAAACATCGGTTTCACGTGTCAGCACGACATCCACATCCATCCGCCGCAACGCCTCTGCCATGGTTTGGGCAAAGCTGAGCATCAGCACCTTTTCATTGACTTCACCGCGTTCCGCACCGGGGTCGACCCCGCCATGACCAGGGTCAAGCACGACGGTAAAGCGATCATCGCCGCTGCGCTCTGGTTTGGGTGCGCTAAAAAACGCAGGCGTCCAGTTAGGATCGACGGGCGCGCCAGACGCTTCAGTAAATTCCTCCGCACTCACGGTCTTGAGCAGTATCTCAAGCGTCGCGCGTCCTGTGTTGAGGTCCACCGGCATCCCGATCTCGCGCGGGACCATCGGCTCTGCCAGATCAGCGACCAGCCGCGACCAACCGGGCTGGAACGCGCCAAACCGCACCGCAGCGATGCGGCCATCCTCACCAACCAGATCAGCCGCCCGCAGCCCGCTAAAATCAACTTCGCGAAAATCCACAACCAGCCGCGCAGGATCATCCAGCGTGAACACCCGAAACGGCACCCCTTGGCTCAGCCGAAGGGTCAGGTCCGTGCGTCCCCACCAGCCATCCTCAATCGCACTGGCGGCAGGATCAACACGGGCAAGCGCGCTCAACTCTTGAGCCACCGCATGAATAGGTGCGCATAAGCACAAGATAAAGCTGAGTAAAATTCGTTTCATCGCCGCTCCAACCACATGTTCTTACGTGGCAATTTTCGTCATCATATCACCGTCCTGCCAGCGCGGTCCAGCAGATCAGCGCGCCTGCATGAATGCAGCCAACCGCGCCAGCCCTTCGCGGATATCGTCGGTACTGCGGGCGTAAGAGAACCGCATCGTGGTATGGCCGCGCACTGGATCGAAGTCGAGGCCGGGCGTCACCGCGACCCCTGCCTTTTCCAAAATCTCCGCCGCCAACTCGCGACTGTCCTCCGTAATCTCGCTCACATCCGCGTAGACGTAGAACCCGCCGTCTGGTGGCGCAATCTTGTCAAACCCCGCTTTGGGTAACCCATCAAGCATCAGCGCACGGTTCGCGCGGTAGACATCCATATTAGCCTCAAGCTCATCCGTGCACTCCATCGCAGTCAATGCCGCCACTTGGCTCGCATGGGGCGCACAGATAAACATGTTCTGAGCAATCCGCTCTACCACGCGCACCTGCTCGTCCGGCACCACCATCCAGCCCACACGCCAACCTGTCATGCTGAAATACTTGGAAAAACTGTTAATCACGTAGCACTCGTCGGTGATCTCAAGTGCTGTCACCGCCTTCTTCTCATACTCGATACCGTGGTAAATTTCGTCCGAGATAAACGACGCTCCTGCCCCGTGACACGCCTCAATGAGCGCGCTCATGGCAGGCTTGTCCAGCATCGTTCCCGTCGGATTCGCAGGGGACGCCACCATCAATCCGCGCAAATCCATATCGGCAAAGTCACTCGGCACAGGTTGAAAGCGGTTTTCTGCAGCAGTGGGCAAATCAACGGGCACCATTCCCAAAGCGCCCAAAATCTGGCGGTAGCTGGGATACCCCGGTGCGCCAATACCCACGCGGTCACCACTGTCAAACAACGCCGTAAACGCCAATAAGAAGCCCGCCGAAGAGCCGGAGGTGACAACCACCCGCGCCGGATCGAGGTCCACATTATACCACGCGCCATACATCTGTGCGATCCGCGCGCGCAGCGCAGGCAGCCCGAGCGCGACAGTATAGCCCAGTGGGCCCGCCTCCATCGCTGCACTGAGCGCTGCCGCCGCAGGCTTGGGCGCGCCCGTACCGGGCTGACCCACTTCCATGTGAATGATATGCCGCCCTTCGGCTTCGGCCTTTGCCGCCGCTTGCATGACATCCATCACAATAAAGGGATCAACTTCGGATCGGCTTGAATTCCGCATGGGGGTGCTCCTAAACTGGCTCCATGCGCTTTCACCTGATCAGGCTTGTCCCGTCAATAGTGACCCTGCTTCTCGCGGGCCTTCTGGCCCTTGGCAGCGGGCCCAAGATGTGTTGATTGCTTCCCAACGTGCCACCAAATGAGAGTGAACTGATATGAAACGCCTTATCGCCACCACCGCCCTGCTGGGGACCCTCGCTACTGGCGCATTCGCGCAAGAGCTTAAGCCCATGACCGACGAGGAACGCGCGCTGTTCCGCGCCGAGGTCCGCTCCTATCTGTTCGAGAACCCAGAAGTGATCATGCAGGCTGTCGAAATCTTGCAAAACCGTGAGGCAGAAAATCAGGCGCAGGCGGATATCAATCTTGTGACCGCGAACGCTGATGCGATCTTTGACGACGGTTTCTCATGGGTCGGCGGCAATCCAGACGGTGATATCGTGCTGGTGGAGTTCCTCGACTATCGCTGCGGGTATTGCAAACGCGCGCACGGCGAAGTGGCCGAGCTTCTTGAAACCGACGGCAACATCAAGCTCATCGTGAAAGAGCTGCCCATTCTCGGTGATGCCTCTGTACTCGCCTCACGCTTTGCCATTTCGGTCAAACAGATAGCAGGCGACGACAGCTACAGGGCAGTGGGCGACGCTCTCATGAGCTTTCAAGGCGATATCACCATGCCCGCACTCACCCGTTTGGGCAACACATTCGGGCTGGACATGGATGCCGTCGAGGCCCGCATGAACAGTGATGAAGTAACCGCCGAGATCGCCGCCACACGCGCGCTTGCGGGTGTCCTCGCGATTTCCGGCACACCCACATTTGTCATGCAAGACGAGTTGTTGCGCGGCTACCTGCCGCTGGACCAAATGCAAGCCATCGTTGCAGATAAACGCGGTTGATGCGCATCCCGCTGGCAGCAGTCGCCGCACTGCTGCTGGCCCTCTCCCCCCGCACAATCCAAGGGCCAGCAACCACACAACTCGACGCCTCCGATGTCAGCTGGCAATTTTTCATGAGCCTGTAGCCCCCTTTTCAATCTGCACCCCGCCCGATAGCTCTTGTGGAAGCCGAATTTTGGAGCACCTCCATGACCTTGTTAAACGGCTTTTCCGCCGCCAACGCAGATGTGAATGGCCAGACCATCGCCTACGCCACCGCAGGTTCCGGCCCGCCGCTGCTGCTGCTCCACGGCTTTCCCCAGACCCACGCCATGTGGCACGGTATTGCACCAGCGCTCGCGAAAACCCACACTGTCGTCGCCGCCGATCTGCGCGGCTATGGGGGCAGTTCCAAACCGCAAGGGACCGAGAGTTATACCTTTCGCGAGATGGCGGCCGACCAGCGCGCCCTCATGGAACATCTCGGTCACGCACAGTTCCACCTCGTCGGTCATGACCGCGGCGCGCGCACCGCTCACCGCCTTGCACTTGACGCCGAAGATGCCGTGCTCAGCCTCACGCTCATGGACATCGTCCCGACCCATCTGCTGCTCAACGAGCTTAGCCGCCACATAGCAAAAGCTTACTATCACTGGTTCTTCCTCGCCCAGCCTGCGCCCCTGCCCGAAAGGATGATCGGCTTTGACCCTGACGCCTATTATAACACCTGCCTGATGGGGTGGGGTGCGGCAGACATCAGCACGTTTGCCCCCGCAGCGCTCGAAGCGTACCGCACCGCGTGGCGCGACCCCGACACTATCCGCGCCATGTGCGAAGACTACCGCGCGGCCGTTGATTTTGATTTTGCACTGGACGCGGCTGATCTGCCCCGCACGCTCACCATGCCCTCCCTCGTCCTGTTTGGGGTCGATGGTCCGATGGCAAAAGCCTATGACGTCCCCGCCACTTGGGCGGACCGTCTGTCAAACATGCAAAGCGCGGCCATCACCGGCGGTCACTTCTTCCCAGACAGCGCGCCCTCCGAGACGCTAAAAGCGCTCCAAGGCTTCCTCACAGCGCTCAAATAACGCCGCTGAACCGCTCAGGCAGTTGGTATTGCGTATTGTAAGAAGGGCGGTCGAACTCGTAAAAGCCGGTATTCCCCCGCGCTTTGAACGAGCGTTGCATCCGCTTGCGCATAAAGCCGAGGTCGAACCCCTCCTCCAGCTTCAACTCCGAAAACCCTTCAAACATCTTCCGGTCCTCGCCCCGTTCCTCCGAGAACCAATGACGCCCGATCGAAGTGCCTTTGATGTCATCGCCCATCTCTTGGGTAATCGCATTGCGCCGGTCCATGGCACCCGTGTACTGATCCACATCGCAAAACTTGAGGTGCAGCAGATACAAATCTTCCGGCGTGTGCAGCTTGGGGTATTGCGAGAAATGACCACCGCGCGAGATCTTTGCCGCTGCCGAGACGATGCACGGTTTGGAATAATGCGGCGCAGGGCGCACATGGCGGCGCGGCCCGAGGATGCGGTCCGTGATCACGTCCGGCTCCAGATTGATGCGGTGGATCACTTCCAATCCCAAGGGCGTAACCACCCGCTTTTCCGGTGCCTGTTCCAAAAATTCCAGCAGGTTGATCCCTGCTTTGGGGTCTACAATGACCAATTCATCCACATCGCCGACAATCACATGCCGGTAGTATTTGCGCAAACCGCCCATCAGATTGTTCAGCAAACTCCAACGCTTTACGTCAAAATTCTTGTGTGGATCGCCGGGGATGCCGATGATGTTACAGCCCTTGGCGAGGTCGGCCACCTCTTCCCCATACCCGTGGTTGATCACATAGCAGTTTTGCCGCCCGAACATCTCGCCGTAATGCGCAAGCCAAGCGCGCAGAAAAAACGCGTCGTCGCGCACCATTGTGACCGCTGCTACTGTCTGCATGCCTCTTCCTTCTTTTCATTTCCCGCCGGATTGAGCACACTGGCCCTACCCTGCGGAATGCAGGTACAGTAAGCCGCGAGAGACGTAAAATGACAATGGCCGACGCTACCGACACGCCCGAATTTACCGCTCTTGCGGCGCAAATGACCCCAGACATGACCAAAACGGGCTGGTACCTGCACAAAGCGCATGATGTCCAAGTAAACCGCTTTCAAGTTCTGGGGGAGCGCGGATGTGGCACGAATGTTATCCGTAAGAT
This sequence comes from uncultured Sulfitobacter sp., assembly GCA_965364195.1. Lineage (GTDB taxonomy): Bacteria > Pseudomonadota > Alphaproteobacteria > Rhodobacterales > Rhodobacteraceae > Sulfitobacter. The sequence goes on from CBDTVN010000021.1 coordinate 28,879, forward strand.
TGTCCACGAATCTCTCAAACTGCGCCAAACCGAAGCTTTGGGCTGGAAACACGGCTTTCCACAGATGATCGCACTGCCGCCCACGTTTCTCACCATCGTCGCTGTGCGCAACCCGCGCAGTTGGGCACATTCACTCTACAAACGCCCTTGGCATGCGGTGCCATCTTTGCAGAACTTAGGATTTGCAGACTTCCTGCGCGCGCCGTGGCAGGCTTGTATCGATAAACTGGGCCACTTCGACAATATCGCGCCCCGCCTGAAACCGCTGGGCCAAGAGCTACAGTGGGACCGGCACCCCATCACTGGCGCGTACTTCGACAACATCTTTGCCATGCGCAATCTCAAACACCGCGCTTTGCTGAGCCTGCCCAATCGCGGCGGCTCTGTGGTGTATGTCTCCCTTGATGCGTTCAATGCAGCACCTGAGGCCTTCCTCGCCGATCTGTCAGCCACTTTCGGCGTGGAGCCTACCGAGCGCGGCTACGCTCCTGTCACGCGCCGCATGGGCAACCGCTTTACACCCGCTGTCGCCGACCGCGCCCCCGCCCCTGACACATGGGACGCATCTGACGTCGAATGGATGCACAGCCAGCTCGACACAACCATCGAGACTGCCCTAGGCTTCAAACTCTGAAAACTCGCAATCCCAAACGCAAAAAGACCTCCCCGAAGGGAGGCCTTTTCAAGCAGCAGTGGCGCGGTTGACGGGACTCGAACCCGCGACCCTCGGCGTGACAGGCCGATACTCTAACCAACTGAGCTACAACCGCATGCTGCACCTTCAGGGCGTAAACCCCAAAGCGTTTGTGCGGGATATTCGACAGGGGTTAATGCGTCAAGAGTTTAGTTGCCACGTTGAGTAATTTCTTTGCATAGACGCGGTATGGGGATGTCACCTTTTGTGGAGTTTTCTGCCGTTCGCTGCCAGTACGACATTCCTGATCATTTGCCGAAGGAGAAGACATTCAGAGCGAGGAGAAGTTCGCTGTGGGGCTAAACGGGTTCACGAAAACCCCTCGGAAGGCGGCATTACGATGGCGGCCTTTTCCAATACTACAGAATCTATTGCCTCAGGCTTTATCAAGCCAGATCAAATAACTAAGCTTGCGCCAGCGCGTCGAAAGACAGTTCGACGTTTTGAGACTCAATGGAAATCACCCCATGAAACTTCAAATCCCAGCTTTAACCCTGACAATTGTGCTAACGGGCGTGGGCCTTGCCTCCGCTCAGGCCATAACGGGCGATACCGGAACGCCCTCCGTTGAAAAGCTGGAAGGCGCATTTCCGGGCAAGGCCAATTCCCCCTATGCCGGGCGGAACTTACCGGACCGGCCTCTTTTTGGGGATACGCATCTCCATACAGAAATCTCGATGGACGCGGGCGTCGCGGGTGCAAGGCTCAGCCCAGCGGATGCTTATGTTTTCGCCAAGGGCAATGAAATTACCGCGTCAAGTGGCCAGCAGGTTCGACTGTCTCGTCCGCTCGACTTTCTGGTCGCTGCGGACAACTCCGAAAATATGGGCTTCTTCCCATTGCTCATGGCAGGCGACCCGACCTTTCTGGCCGATCCGATGGGCCGGAAATGGTACGATCAGATCCAGTCAGGTCAGGTCGGCCTTGCCCATGTCGATATTGTCCGCAATTTCGCGGCCGGAACGATTCCAGAGGACTTATTATTAACGCCCACGTAACCTTCTTTCAGATCAACGTGGCATCAGATCATAAAAGCGGCCGAAGACGCCAATGACCCGGGGCAGTTTACAGCCTTCATCGGATATGAATGGTGATCGCTGATCCCACCGGGCAGCAACATGCACCGTAATATCATCTACCGCGATGGCGGAAATTTCGCACGTCAGATGCTGCCTTACACCTCACTGGAGCCCTTTGGCAGCGGCA
>CBDTVN010000022.1:0-30055 GCA_965364195.1 uncultured Sulfitobacter sp.
CGACACGAGGATTTTCAATCCACTGCTCTACCCCTGAGCTACCCGGGCACCGGGACCAGATAACTGGTCGGGTGAGCGCGTTTTAGGGTCTCAGCTTACGGGTGTCCAGCCCAATTTTGCTTTCGATGCAAACAAGATGAGGGCGTGACCTAATGTGGCTTTTGCGCGGGTGGGTTTTCGAGTGCGTCGATCACTTTTTCGACGTCATCGGGGTCTTGGGACGGGGTTGCGTAAGCACCATTAAACCACTTGGCCAAATCAATATCCGCGCACCTGCGAGAACAGAAAGGGCGATAGGTTTTTGTCGTCTCGCCGGAACAGATTGGGCAACTCATGCCAGTACCTCGGACAGGGGTGCACGGGCGCGTTTACGTTGTAGCTCATAGTGGCCGAGTGGGGTCCATCCGACCAGCGTCGTCTCCACATCATCGGCCTTGAACGCCGCGCGCAGAGCCGTCTCAAACGGGCGGCGATCTTTTTTGGGCATGGGAGCCAGATCGAGCACAATCTGCCCTCCAAGGCCGCGCAGGCGCAGCGCACGGGGCAAGGCACGGGCACAGGCCATGTTGGCCTTGATCCCAGCCGCCAGCGACACATCAGCACCTGTGTTGACGTCCACAGCGACCAGCGCGCGGGTCGGCTCTACGTACATTGAGGCACCACCTGTCAGCGGCACCATATCCTCGACAAGCGCATCAAGGGCATCCAGCACGCCATGATTTTCAAAACCGCCCGTCTCGGTCACAACCTCGGCTTTCTCCACCCAATCGCGCCATGCGAGCACGTGGGGGCCGTCGCCCTCACTCAGGGTTTCCATCTCATTGCTTTCGTCCGTCAGAACATTGTGCGCGAGGCCCAACATGGCTTCAATGTCCTCCGCAATCGCCTCCGCGTCAGCCTCCGCGCAGCACGAGCGCAGGATCAAGCCGTAAGCCGCCCCATTCATCGCTTCATGTGCAATCTCCAGCAGACGGTCACGCTCCGCCTCGTCGCGGATGGAGCGGGAGATGTTGAGGCCCGGGGCGTCGGGTGTGATGATCGCATAGCGGCTTTTGAACAGCAGCTTGGAAGTGACGGGGATCGCTTTGCCATCTTCGGCAAAACCGTTGACCTGCACGAGGATCGGCTGACCGGGAGCGAGCCCTTTGATCTGGCGCAGAAATGCCATGCCATCGGGGGTTTTGAGGAACATTCCCCCCTGCCCTTTGACGGGACGGTCAGCAATGGCGCGGTAAACCGTGCCACTGCGTGCAGCATCGGGCGTGTCCACCAGCAGATCTTCGAGCTTGCCATCCAACATCAGAGCGGCGGCTTCGATATCGCCGAGATGGTCGAGAATAATTGTGCGGCCTTTCATGAGCCTTCTCCATATAAAGGGTAGCCGCTGGCGCGCAGCAGATTTGCAGTCTCGGCAAGGGGCAGGCCCACGATGCCGGTAAACGAGCCGGATATCCATGGGATCAGCACGCCCGCAGGCCCTTGGATGCCGTAGCCTCCAGCCTTACCTTCCCAATCGCCTGTGTCCAGATAGGCGCGCAGCTCATCTTCGGCGAGGGCCTTCATGCGTACCGTGCTCATCACATCGCGCTCCCACAGCTTTTCGCCACGCTTGACCGCGACGGCAGTGATCACCCTGTGACGGCGACCCGACATGGCGCGCAGAAACGCTTCTGCTTCCGCACGGTCAGCAGGCTTGCCCAAGATACGCCGCCCAAGGGCCACGGTAGTATCTGCGCAGAGCACGATATCATCCACGTCCGCAGGCACCGCAGCCACCTTCTCACGCGCCATACGGCCGCAGTAAGGGCGCGGCAGTTCGGCCTTCATCGGGGTCTCGTCAATATCGGGTGCGCGAACATCATCCGCAAAAACGCCGATTTGCGCCAGCAATTCCTTGCGACGCGGTGATCCTGATCCGAGGATGAATTTCATACGTTTACTCCTCGCCCGCCATGACAGATCGATGGGGGCAGGCGGGGGATGGTTTTACTTGAAACGGTAGTTGATCCGACCTTTGGTCAGGTCATAAGGGGTCATTTCGACCTGTACCTTATCGCCTGCCAGAACGCGGATGCGGTTCTTGCGCATTTTGCCTGCCGTATGCGCGATGATCTCATGGCCGTTTTCAAGCTCGACCCGGAACGTCGCATTCGGCAGGAGTTCCTTAACGACACCGGGGAATTCGAGCGTATCTTCCTTAGCCATGGTTTCTCCTGTAAATACGTCCCCCACTCGGGGACAGCGCTTAAATGGGCGCATCTGGCCAGATTTTCAAGGGGAGATACGCTTGGGGGGTATATTTAGCCTATGTTGCCGCTGGCAGGTATGCTCCTCAGGCGCTGCAGCGCCGCAAGTAGCAGTATTGGCGCTCAGCGGCGCGCCTCCACCTCAAGGGTGAGCCCCCAACATCCACACTCGACATGTGCCCCGAGGCATACTGATTCTCCTCAGACCAGCCGAAGCCTTGACGCCTTGGGCGCGGCCCCGCACAACGCCAGTCACAGTATATCTCGAAACGGAGCACCCCATGAGCAACATCGTCATCCTCACCGGCGCAGGCATTTCCGCAGAAAGCGGGATCGAGACATTCCGCGCCGAGACGGGTCTTTGGGCGCAACACCGTGTCGAGGATGTGGCAACCCCCGAAGGATTCGGGCGTGATCCAAAACTGGTGGTAGATTTCTACAATGAACGCCGCGCTCAGGCATCACGCGCAGAACCGAACGCGGCCCATGAAGCGCTGGCGCGGTTAGAAGCCTCCCACATCGGGGAAGTGCTGGTGGTCACGCAGAATGTCGATGACTTGCATGAACGAGGCGGGACGCAAAACCTCATCCACATGCACGGCGCGCTGAATTCCGCGCTGTGTGGGGCCTGTGATCACCGCTGGTCTGCACCGATGCAGATGGCAGTCGGCCATGCGTGTCCTGCGTGCGATGCTCCTGCGGCGCGGCCTGATATCGTGTGGTTTGGTGAGATGCCCTACCAGATGGACCGCATCTTCACGGCGCTTGGCAATGCGGATGTCTTTGCTGCCATCGGCACCTCGGGCAATGTCTATCCCGCAGCAGGATTCGTCGCCGAGGCTGCGCGCACAGGTGCACATACGCTTGAGATTAATCTGGAACCTTCCGCCGTTGGCTCTCAATTTGACGAGGCGCTTCTTGGGCCAGCCACCCAGACGGTCACCGCATGGGTAGATGCTATTCTGGACGCCAAATAGGCACTAGCTAGCGTGTTAAATCCACAGGGACGATGATCTCAACTTCGCCCGCTTGCTCGAACATCAAGGTAACAGTCACCAGTTGCCCTTGCTCCAGTGGTGCGTTCAACCCCATGAACATCAGGTGATCGCCCCCACGTTCAAACGCATGGACATCTCCATCCGCCAGCGGCACTCCACCCTCGATCTCCCCCATACGCATGACGCTATTTGCATCCTCGGAATGCGTATGAAGCTCAACGCGGCCAGAAAGCACGCTCTGCGCACCGATGAGGCGGTCATCCGTTCCGGTCTCATTGCGCAGCACCATGAATGCCGCAGCAGAGGTGGATGTGGGGAGGCTACTGCGCAGGTAAGGTTCTTCCACAACGAAAGCCGCATTGCTTTGATCCAGCGGCGACAACTTGACCGAGACAACGGCCATCATCACCGCAACCAGCGCAAACAAAACCACGATACCCAGTGTTGCCTTCGGATTTTTCATCGCTGCGGTCTCCTTCTGCTTGCGCTCTATGTGTGTATGCGCCTTGTAAATTGCCAGACCCACAAACGAAAACGACCCCGACCTGTGTTCAGGTCGGGGTCGTTTAACATTATCTTCTAAATCCGCTTAGGCCAGAACGTCAGCCGTTGCACTGGACTTCGCGATCGCTTTCTTGATCTTCATTGCGTTGTCAGACAGCTCAGTGTCCTTGGCTTTTGCCAAATACGCGTCCAGACCACCACGGTGATCGACAGAGCGAAGTGCCGCAGCAGAGATACGCAGTTTGAACCCGCGGCCCAATGCTTCGGACTGAAGCGTTGTGTCGTTCAGGTTAGGCAAGAAACGGCGACGTGTGCGGTTCTTGGCGTGGGATACGTTGTTGCCCGACATCGGGCCTTTTCCGGTCAATTCGCAACGGCGCGACATGGGTTCATCCTTTTGGTTCGGCGCGGCACCAACGATTCGGCGCCACAGCTAATCAAGTCGCACCTTTGGCGACCCGTAAATTGGTTCGCAGTCATTAGGAGGAATCGCAGGGCAGGTCAACCCGCCATGCCCCGTTTATCCCCCCTACCCGCGCAATTCGCGCACAAACGCAGCGGCAGCCGCCGCAGGCTCCTGCTCACCCGCCGCAACGGCATCGCTCAGCATCGCCAACGCGGTGCGTGCCTGCGGTTGATCAAGCTGCGCCAGAAGCGCCGTTTTCACCGCATCTTCAAACCAGTATCGTGCCTGCATCGCCCGCGTAATCTCCCAAAAACCGTGATCACGGCGCCAGTTTGACAGGGTCTGCAAAGTCTCCCACACTTCGGGCAATCCACGCTGCTCCAACGCGGACACGGTCATCGCACGCGGATAGCCCACGGGGTCCTGCGGACGTTTGCGCATCAATCTTAGCGCACCTGCATAATCCGCCTGTGTGCGCATTGCTGTCGCTTTGAGATCCCCATCAGCTTTGTTCACGACGATGAGATCTGCCATCTCCATGATTCCCCGCTTGACGCCTTGCAACTCATCCCCGCCCGCAGGCGCGAGCAGCAACAGAAAAAGATCGGACATTTGCGCCACAACAGTCTCGGATTGTCCAACGCCCACCGTCTCGATCAGCACAACGTCAAACCCCGCCGCCTCACACAGCGCCACCGCCTCTCGCGTGCGCCGTGCCACACCGCCCAAATGGGTCTGGCTGGGGCTGGGGCGAATGAACGCGTTAGGATCACGGCTGAGCAAATCCATACGGGTTTTATCCCCGAGGATCGACCCGCCAGAGCGTGAGGAGCTTGGATCAACAGCCAGCACAGCAACACGCAGGCCCTGCCCTGTCAGCATCAAACCGAAACTCTCGATAAATGTGGATTTTCCCACCCCCGGCGTACCTGACAGCCCGATGCGCAGTGCCTCTTTGCGCTGCCCCAACTCCGCCAGCAGTGCAGTCGCTTGCGCACGGTGATCGGCACGCCCGCTTTCCACCAGCGTGATGCCACGCGCCAAGGCACGCCGCTCCCCCGCGATGATCCGCTGTGCCATACCTTCGATATCCATGGGATGCCTCCGCGCCATTCGAGACGTTTTTCACGTCCCACGCCGCGAATGTCCAGCCTTGCCCCGCGTTGCGCCACCACAGATAAGGGCGGCATGAAAACGCGCCTGCCCATAGATGAAGTTATGCCTGCCGTTCTAGACGCGTTGCGGAACCACGGACGTTTGGTGCTCCAAGCGCCGCCCGGTGCGGGCAAGACAACCCGCGTGCCGCTTGCGATGCTTGAGGCGGGCCTGACGAATGACCGCATTCTGATGTTGGAGCCGCGCCGCCTCGCCGCGCGCGCCGCAGCGGAGCGGATGGCGCAGACCTTGGGCGAGAAGACGGGCCAGACTGTCGGCTACCGCGTGCGCGGCGCGTCCGAAGTATCAAAGGCCACCCGCATCGAAGTGGTTACCGAAGGCATCCTGACCCGCATGATGCAAGACAATCCCGAACTGCCTGGCATTGGGGCGGTGATCTTTGACGAATTTCACGAGCGCTCGCTGAACGCAGACCTTGGCCTTGCCCTCTGCCTTGAGATCGCGGGCGCGCTGCGCGATGATCTGATGCTGGTGGCCATGTCTGCCACACTGGACGCTGGTCCTGTTGCAGCAATTATGGAGGCCCCGATTGTCACCTCCGAGGGACGCAGTTTTCCGGTGACGCCCCAGTGGCTGGACAAGCCTCTTCCCAAAACCACACGATTCGAACAGGCCGTGGCCGATCTGGTGTTACACGCGATGTCTCAGGCCGATGGCTCCGCGCTGGTGTTTCTGCCCGGCGAGGGGGAGATTCGCCGCGTGCAAAACCTGCTGGAGCGGCAGGCGCCAAAGGACTGCACGATCGCTCCCCTGTTCGGCGCAATGGATTTCAAAGCACAGCGCGCCGCGATCAACCCTGCACCCGAGGGCCGCAAAATCGTGCTCGCCACTTCAATTGCAGAAACCTCACTGACCATCGAGGGCATCCGGATTGTTGTGGACGGTGGCAGATCGCGGCGGGCCGAATTTAACCCCTCCTCCGGCATGTCCCGCCTTGTCACAACCCGCGTTACTCAGGCCGAAGCCACCCAGCGTGCGGGCCGCGCGGGACGGATGAGCGAAGGTGCCGCCTATAAGCTGTGGACCAAGGGGGAGGATGGCGCACTTGCCGCTTATCCGCCCGCCGAAATCGAGAGCGGGGATTTGAGCGCCTTTGCACTGGAACTGGCGCTCTGGGGTGCGCAGGCCGAAGAACTGGCCTTTGTCACGCCACCCCACGCGGGCCGCCTGATGGAGGCGAAATCGCTGCTGCACATGCTTGGCGCACTGGATGCGCAGCACCGCATCACCTCCCATGGCCGCAGGCTTGCAAAATTGCCGCTGCATCCGCGACTTGCTCATATGGTGGCCCTTGGCGGACGCAAGGCGGCAACGCTGGCCGCGATATTGGCGGAGCGTGACCCACTGCGCGGCGCACCGCTCGACCTCAGCCACCGCATGCGCGCGGTCGCGGGGGAGCGCGTTACAGGTGAGGTCCATCACGCCACACTGGCGCGTATCCGGCAGGAAGCAAAGCGCCTGTCGCGGTCCACAGCGCCCAACGGTCCCGAAGATATCGGCACCCTCGCCGCCCTCGCCTACCCCGACCGGATCGGACTGCGCCGCAAAGGCGACGCTGCGCGGTTTGTGCTGTCTGGCGGAAAAGGGGCCTTGATTCCTGACGGTGATCCACTGGCCGGAGAGCGCCTGATCGTGGCAACCGACCTTGATGGCGATCCGCGTGAGGCGCGCATCAGACAAGGCACGGCCCTGTCAGAGGGCGCACTGCGCGCGGCCTTTGCCGACCAGATCGCATGGCATGACCACTGCGCATGGTCGCGCCGCGAGGGGCGGGTTGAGACACGGCGCCAGGAGCGTTTTGGCGCGCTGGTGCTGGATGACCGTACATGGAGTGACGCACCGCAAGACGTGGTGGCCGCCGCAATGCTGGAAGGTGTGGCGCAACTGGGCCTGCGCCCTGATAAAGCCGCTGCACGGTTTCTGCGCCGCGCCGCAATGATGACGGACCAGCCTGAGTTCCCCGATTTCTCCGAGGCGCACTTGCTGGCAACGCTCGACGACTGGCTGCTGCCCCACCTTGGCACCACGCGCAGCACCGCTGATTGGAAACGCTTTGACATGCTGCCCGCGCTCAAGGCTCGCCTTGACTGGGACCAGCAGCAACAGATGGACCGTGCTGCACCGGGGCATTTTGTGACGCCGCTGGGGCGCCGCATTGCGATTGATTATGACGGGGACACGCCGCAGATCGCTGTGCGCCTCCAAGAGATGTTTGGCGTCACGCGACACCCCAGCGTAGCAGGCCAGCCGCTTCAGGTGACGCTGCTATCGCCCGCCCAGCGCCCTGTGCAGGTCACAATGGATTTGATCGGCTTTTGGGACGGTTCCTACGCCGATGTGCGCAAGGATATGAAGTCACAATACCCACGCCATCCATGGCCAGATGATCCGCGTGAAGCCGACCCAACGCTGCGGGCGAAACCGCGGGGAACTTAACGTCCCTCGCTGGCCAGATCGGGCCACTGCGCGTTAAATTTACCGTCCTGATCTGTGCGCGCAAACCCGTGTGCGCCAAAGAAGTCGCGCTGCGCCTGAATGAGGTTCGCCGTGCCGCGCCCGCGGCGCATACTGTCATACCATGCAAGGGCTGCGGACAAGGCGGGGAGCGCAGTGCCAAGCGAAACCCCTGCCACAACAGTCCGGCGCAAAGCTGGCACAGTCTGCGCCAATGTCGCGGCAATCTCAGGCGACAAGATTACATGACCATGGGGCAGCTCTTGCCCAAAGGCCGCTGCCAGATCATCCAGCAACGCCGAGCGGATGATGCATCCGGCGCGCCAGATCTCGGAGATCCGCACCATATCAAGCGACCAATCGTATTCCTGCGACGCCGCTTCCAGCAGGCGAAACCCTTGAGCGTGCGCAATGATGCGCGCGGCAAGGAGCGCTTTCTCCAGATCACCCTCGCTCGGCATACCCGCATCAAGCGTCCCGGCGCTGAGGAGTGGCTCGCCCGTCTCACGCGCAGATTTCTCCGACGACCATCCCCGCGCGCCCACAGCGGCCTCGATTGTATTGGCGGACTGGCCCAGTTTAAGGGCTTCGATCAAAGTCCAGCGGCCCGTCCCTTTTTGCCCTGCCTGATCCACAATGACATCGACCATCGGCAGACCTGTTTCAGGATCAATCGTTTGCAACGCCGCCGCACTCACTTCGATCAGATACGAGCTGAGCGGACCATCCTGCCAGCCCTCAAACAGTGCGCCAATGCGCGGCGCGTCCCAGCCCGCACCATCGCGCAGCAGGCCGTAAACCTCGGCGATCATCTGCATATCCGCGTATTCGATGCCATTGTGCACTGTTTTTACAAAATGCCCTGCTCCATCCGTTCCTAGATGAGCCACACAAGGCTCCCCCTCGAATTTCGCGGCGATGGCTTCGGCCATGGGTCTAAACTGGTTCCAGCTGTGATCGGTGCCGCCCACCATCATGGAGGGGCCGTGACGCGCGCCCTTGGCCCCGCCAGACACGCCCATGCCGACAAAATGCGCGCCTGTCCCGCTCAGCTCTTTAAACCGGCGACGGGTGTCGTGGAAATCGGCATTTCCGCCGTCGATGATGGTATCGCCCTCTTCGAGCAACGGCAGTACCGCCTCGATCATCGCATCCATCGGCGCGCCCGAAGGGATCATGAACAAAATCGTGCGCGGCGTTTTCAGGGCCGTTACGAAGTCTTCCAATGTCTCAGCGGGGAGAAGCGCGTTTGCCAGCGCGCCTGCCTCTTTGACAAACGCGCCGATCCAAGCGGTCTCGCGGTTGGTCACAGCGACTTGGAACCCCTGCTCCGCAAGGTTCAGCGCAAGCGCACTGCCCATGGTCCCCAACCCGTAAACGCCGATATCGGCCTTGGCCTGTGTCATGGAAATATCCTTGCTGAAATGTCTGCTCGCAAGACGTTCCCCGTTTTACGATGCAGGGGCAAGCGACTACCTCTCCAAGCACCAGCGCATGACCGCTTTTTGCGCGTGCAAACGGTTTTCCGCCTCGTCAAAGATGACCGATTGCTCTCCGTCCATGACGTCGCTTGTCGCCTCGTCGTCGCGGTGGGCGGGCAAGCAATGCATGAACAGGGCATCGGGTTTGGCTTGTGCCATCAAGTGTGCGTTCACCTGATAGCCGCGCAATTGGTTATGGCGGCGCTCGCGCGCGGATTGCGGGTCGTGCATGGAAACCCATGTGTCCGTGACGACCAGATCGGCCCCTTTGACCGCCTCACCGGGGTTTCGAACAGTGGTATAAAGCCCGTCGAGCGCCCGCTCCGGGTCCAGCGTTTCGGGGCCGGTGAACACCAGATCGAAGTCGAACTGTTTGGCCGCATGGGCAAAACTGGCAAAGACGTTGTTGCCGTCACCGGACCAGACCACACGCTTGCCCTTGATCGGGCCGTTATGCTCTTCAAAGGTCATGATATCGGCCATGATCTGGCAAGGGTGACTGCGGTTGGTAAGACCGTTGATCACGGGCACGCTGGCGTATTCTGCCATTTCATGCAGGGTTTGCTCCTCAAACGTGCGGATCATGATGAGGTCGACGTAGCGCGAGAGCACGCGGGCGGTGTCGGCGATTGTCTCGCCGTGGCCGAGCTGCATGTCGGCGCCCGACAGTACAAGTGTTTGCCCCCCCATCTGGCGCACGCCTACATCAAAAGAGACGCGCGTACGGGTCGAGGGTTTCTCGAAGATCAGTGCGACGATGTGGTCTTTGAGCGGCTGGTCGTCGTCCAACGCGCCGCGGGGGCGGCCAGCACGCGCAGTCTTCATCGCGACGGCGCTGTCCATGATGCTGCGCAATTCGGCCTGATCGGTTTGGTGTATATCGAGGAAATTTTTCATGAATCACTTTTCGTTATTTTGAGAGGAAAGGACGGGGGCCAGCCCCCGAACCCCCGGAGTATTTTTTGCCAATAGAGATATCAGCTTTGAAGCGAGGATGCTGCACGGTCGAGACGTTCGACGGCCTCGGATATTTCTGCATCCGTGATGTTGAGTGGTGGCAGCAAACGGACGACATTATCGGCGGCAGGGACGGTGATTAGCTCATTGGCGTAGCCTGCATTGACGAAATCGCCCGGTGCCACTTTGCATTTCAAGCCCAGCATGAGGCCCGCTCCGCGCACACTCTCGAACACGTCGGGATGTGCTGCGACCAGACCTTCGAGCTTTTGGCGCAGCAGGCCCGCCTTTCGATTTACGCCAGCCAGAAAATCTGGATCGGCCACGATGTCAATCACGGCGCAGCCCACCGCACAGCCCAGTGGGTTGCCACCGTAGGTCGAGCCGTGGGTACCCGCGGTCATGCCGCTGGCGGCATTTTCAGTGGCCAGCACTGCACCTAATGGGAAGCCACCGCCAATGCCCTTGGCGACCATCATGATATCTGGTGTAACCCCTGACCATTCATGAGCAAAGAGCTTGCCCGTACGGCCTACACCGCATTGCACTTCATCTAGGATCATCAGGATGCCGTGCTCATCACACAGATCGCGTAGCCCTTTGAGGCAGGCGTCGGGCAGCGGACGTATGCCGCCCTCGCCCTGCACCGGCTCAACCATAACGGCGCAGGTCTTATCGCTGATCGCGGCAGTAAGTGCTTCGTGGTCACCGAAATCCAGATGGGTGAAGCCGCCCAAGAGCGGGCCAAAGCCTTTTGTCATCTTCTCAGAGCCTGCTGCGGCGATGCCCGCAGCGGAGCGGCCATGGAAGGAGCCGGAGAAGGTGATGATTTCAACGCGGTCATGCTCCCCTTTGTCATAGAAATACTTCCGGGCCATTTTCACAGCAAGCTCGCAGGATTCTGTACCGGAGTTGGTGAAAAAGACCGTATCGGCGAAAGTATGCTCCACGAGTTTATCTGCCAGCGCTTTTTGCTGGGGGATTTCATAGAGGTTAGAGGTGTGCCACAACGCGCCCGCCTGCTCGGTCAGGGCCGCTACCAGCGCGGGGTTGGCATGGCCCAGTGCATTAACCGCAATCCCTGCACCAAGGTCCAGAAAACGTCGTCCATCTGCCTCGATGAGCCAAGCACCTTCACCTTTGACAAAGCTCAGGGGCGCACGGGAATAGGTTGGCAAGACAGAAGTGATCATTAGGATCATCCTTTTGAGGGAGTGGGTATTGAAACGATTGGCCGCGGAAATCCCAAAAGTGCACGGGAGTTACGAGGGGTCAAGAGGGGAGTGTGCTTTGGCACCATGGATCACAACTGCCAAGAAGGCAGGGTCCGCGCAAAAAGTCAGCGGCGTCGTCGGAGCAATGTGTGCACGCATGTGATCATGGAGCGATGCTTACCGCTTTGCGGCTGTGATGCAAGAGCTATTGCACCGTCTCTTGCCCATGCGTGGTATCCGCGCCATAGCGGTGTGATGTATGTCCCCAAACCCCAAAACAATGCGCTGGCGGCCGCCCTCATCGTCGGTGCTGCGGCATTTATTGCGGCGACCACGCTCATGGCAAAGAGCCTTGGTACAGGCACGCTCGGGGAGCCGCTACATGCTTTACAGATCAGCCATGGGCGGTTTTTGTTTGCCTTTATAGGGCTCAGCGTCGCTGCCGTAACGCTTCGGCCCAAACTCACCGCTCCGCATTGGCGGCTGCATATCGTGCGCACCAGCTTTGGCTGGGCGGGGGTCACGCTTATGTTTGCGGCGGTGGCGTTTATTCCGCTGGCGGATGCGACCGCGATCTCGTTTCTCAATCCCGTCTTTGCGATGATGCTCGCGATCCCGCTGTTGGGGGAGAAGGTTGGCCGCGTACGTTGGTCGGCAGCTGTACTGGCGATGATTGGTGCGCTGGTGTTGTTGCGGCCCACGCCCGAGAGTTTTCAGCCTGCCGCACTTTTGGCGTTGGGGGCGGCGATGATCATGGGAATGGAGCTCATCTTCATCAAAAAACTGGCAGGGCGGGAAAATCCGTTTCAGATTTTGCTGGTCAACAATATGATCGGTCTGTGCATTGCAACGGCGGCAGTCTTGCCCGTTTGGCAGCCACCCACAGGCGCGCAATGGATGGTGCTGGCGGGGATCGGGCTGTGTATGGCTGTGGCGCAAACCTGTTTTGTGAACGCTATGGCGCGTGCGGATGCGAGTTTTGTTGCCCCGTTCAGCTATGCCACCCTAATATTCGCTGCCTTTTACGATTTGATTTTCTACCGCGTCGTTCCTGATGGCGTCACGATATTGGGCGCAATGATCATTATAACAGGGGCAATATGGCTCGCGCTGCGCGAGGCGCGACTGAAAAACCCTGCGCCGCGGCCGCCAACGGCGGTGTGATCCCTTGCACCTGCCGACACAGCCATTACTATAGGAGACTGATTTTGTAAAAGCGGTCCCGTGCGGGCCGCTTTATTATACTAGGGAAACCTCCATGTCCTGGACCGATGACCGCGTTGAAATTCTGAAAAAAATGTGGGGCGAAGGCCAGTCCGCAAGCCAGATCGCCAAAGAGCTGGGCGGCGTGACCCGCAATGCTGTGATCGGCAAGGTGCACCGCTTGGGCCTGTCCAACCGGACGACCGCAGGCGCCGCCGCCAAAGCAGAGCCAAAAGCGAAGGCTGCGCCAAAAGTGCCCGCGAAGGCGAAACCCGCCACGCCGGTCGAGCCGGAAGTGCGGACGAACGCAGATAAGCCGGATCTCAAGACTGAGCCTGCGATTTCGCCCAACGCTGTGCGCCCGCCGCGCAACCAGATTATTCCGGCAGGCCAGCCTTTGCCGCCGCAGCCTTCGGCAAACGAGATCAGCCCAGAGGCCCTCGCCAAGGTCAACGAGATTGAGAAGAAGGCCAAAAAGCTGAGCTTGATGGAGCTGACCGAGCGGACATGCAAATGGCCCGTTGGTGACCCTGCGACCGAGGATTTCTGGTTTTGCGGCCTGCCTGTGAAACAGGGCAAGCCCTATTGCGAGGCACATGTCGGCGTCGCGTTCCAACCCATGAGTGCGCGGCGCGATCGCCGCCGCTAAGCGCAAAGCAAAGCCTGCTCGCAGGCTTTGCTTCCTGAATTTCCATGGAATTCTATCCCGCTTCTGGCAACCGGTTGTGAAACATTTACCACGCAGGTTTGAGTTGCTGTGCATCCAAGCTGTATGTTCAGTGCGTGTGAAATAACCAAAAGGTCGTTGCCATGCCAAACCATGACACCATTCGCGCCGCCGATGCCATTGCCCGTCGTCTTTATGCAGCGGGATGCAGGCACGCCTTTGGTATGCCGGGCGGTGAGGTGCTCACACTGGTGGACGCTCTCGGGGCTGCGGGCATCACTTTTGTGCTTTGCAAACACGAGAACGCAGCAGGTTTCATGGCTGAGGCCGCGTGGCACCAGTCCGGTGCGCCGGGGATCATGGTCGCGACCATCGGGCCGGGAGTGCTTAATGGCGTAAACTCCATCGCCAACGCGCTACAGGATCGCGTGCCGCTGATTGTCCTATCCGGTTGCGTCGATGCGGACGAGGCTGAGACCTACACACACCAAGTGCTCGACCAGCAGGCCGTATTGCGCCCGATTACAAAGGCGAGTTTTCAACTGAGTGCGGGTGCTGCGCATGTGATCGCTGACAAAGCGGTGAACATTGCGCTGGAAGGGCGGCCCGGCCCTGTGCATATCGACGTGCCCATCTCGGTGGCAGACGCGTCAATTCCGATACAGCCCCCAACTCAACGCACAACGCCTTCTATTACTGCTCCGTTAGGGGATGACCTCAAGACCGCACAGGACTGGCTGAGCCACGCGAAACGCCCCGTCATGATCGTTGGCGTGGATGCTGTGAACGAGCAAGCAAGTGTCGCAGTGACTGCGTTTGCCGAGAGGTTTGGCGTTCCGGTGATCACAACGTACAAGGCCAAAGGCCTCCTCGATGAGCGCCACCCCCTTGCCTTAGGGGGGGCCGGATTGTCGCCTCTGGCCGATACGCATCTCGTCCCGTTTATCCAGCAATCCGATCTGGTCATCTGCGTCGGTTACGACCCCATCGAGATGCGCCCCGGCTGGCGTGACATCTGGGACGCGCGCCAGCAACGGGTAATCGATATCACAGCCGTGCCTAATCACCACTATATGCATCAAGCGAGCCTCAGCTTTATTGCAGATTGCGCAGCGAGCCTCTCCGCAATTGCGGGTGACGCCCAGCCCCAAACCCAAACATGGCCAAAGGGAGAGATTGCAGCCGTCAAAGCAGCGCTGGCCGCATCATTTCCCATGGATGAGGCATGGGGGCCTGCCGCGATCATCAGCACCTGTCGCAGCCACCTGCCCGATGACACAATCGCGACCGCCGACAGTGGCGCGCATCGCATTTTGCTCAGCCAGATGTGGACCTGCACGCAGCCACGCGGGTTGCTGCAATCCTCCGCACTCTGCACGATGGGCTGTGCCCTACCTCTGGCCATGGGCACAGCCCTCTGCGCGCCAGAGCGTACTGTCGTCTCCTTTTCAGGTGACGCAGGTTTCCTGATGATCGCGGGGGAGCTTTCAACCGCAGCGGAGCTTGGGCTCAAGCCGATATTTGTGGTCTTTGTGGATGCCTCGCTTGCCTTGATCGAGCTAAAGCAACGCCAACGTCAGATGCGCAACGCAGCTGTTGATTTTGGTCATCATGACTTTGCGGCGATGGGAATTGCCTTTGGCGGGGCGGGTCATACCGTCACCAACCGTGCCGAGCTCGAGGCCGCCCTGGCCACCGCGCAAACCGCTGATACATTTACTGTAATCGCCTGTACCATTGAGCGAGGGGCCTATGACGGACGCATCTGAAACTGTTGGCGCATTGGACGGGGTATTCGTCCTTGATTTGTCACGCATCCTCGCTGGCCCTACGGCCACACAGCTCTTGGGCGATATGGGCGCTACGGTGATCAAGGTCGAGAACCCCAAGAGCGGCGGCGATGACACACGCGGCTGGGGTCCGAACTATGCGCAAAACGAGGATGGCAGCGCGTCAGATCTGTCGGCCTATTTTATGTCCTCAAACCGCAACAAACAGTCCATTGCCGTCGATATCGCCACGCCTGAGGGACAGGACATCATTCGCCGCCTCGCCGCGCGCGCTGATATCGTGGTGGAGAATTTCAAACCTGACGGGCTGGTAAAATACGGGTTGGATCATGCGACCCTGTGCAAAGCGCACCCGAGCCTCGTCTATTGCTCAATCTCGGGCTACGGCCAGACAGGGCCAAACCGTGACAAACCGGGGTATGATCTGATGGCCCAAGGATTTGGCGGGATCATGTCGATCACCGGTGATCCCGAAGGTGTGCCGACAAAGGTGGGCGTGGGCATCGCGGATGTAATGTGCGGGATGTACGCGACCATCGGCATTCTCACCGCTTTGCGCCACCGCGATAAAACCGGCGAGGGCCAGCATGTCGAGCTGGCGTTGATTGATGCACAAATGGCGTGGCTGGTGAACGAAGGGCTGAACTATCTCACGTCCGGTGAGTTACCCCAGCGGCGCGGCAATGCGCATCCTAACATCGTCCCCTATGACGCGTTCGAGGTGGCCGATGGTCACTTTCTGCTCGCAGTCGGCAACGATGCGCAATTTACACGGTTCTGCGATGTGATTGATCTATCAGACCTAGCGGCAGATACAGCCTTCACCACCAATCTGGGCCGGATCCAGAATCGCGAGGCGCTGATGGCCCACATCAAACCTGCGTTGCAGACATGGGCCAAGGCCGATATCCTGGAGGCCCTGCGCAAGGTCAAAGTCCCCGCTGGCCCGATTAATACCATTGCCGAAGCGCTCAACTCGGATCAGGCACAGGCGCGTGGCACTGTCCGCAAGATGAAATCAGATGGTGTCAAAGGCGGTCAGGTCCAGCTTTTGGGTAACCCGCTCAAATTTTCCAAGACGCCCGTGAAATACCGCCGTCCCCCGCCCCGCTTTGGGCAGGACACAGACGAGGTTCTTGCAACATGGCTGGGCGATAAGCCGCGCAATTAAGGCCCCGTTCCAAGCAATTCCGGAAAACAGGTGCTTCCGGTTCTCGCTTTTGCCGTATAGATTTCAATCCGTTCACGAAACCCTTGGACTGCTTCACGTTGACGTGTGGCGGGCGCCTGCTCCCTGACGTGAAGGGGCTGTGTACGTTAAGGGTGGTGCAACGCTGCACGACTTTTGTGTGGCATATCCAATCCAGAGGTGATCCTCCCGTGACCCAGACTGATATGTGCGCATGCCCTGTTACCCTTTCCTCGCCCACTGCCCTTGCTGATTGGAATGGTGTGATCCACGGGCTCCTCTCGCACGGACAACAAACGCCCGTACATCTTGGGCGACTGATGGAGGCAGAGCCTGATTTTGCCATGGGCCACGCTGCACGCGGCCTGTTTTGCCTGATGACAGGGCGTGCAGAGGTGATCGCCCCGGCCCATGACGCGCTTGCGGCAGCAAAAGCATCGGCTGCGCAGACGCAGGTGACGCCGCGCGAAGCAGGTTGGATTAGGGCATTGGAACTATGGCTTGGCGGGAAACCCACCGCCGCGATTGCTGCGGTTGAGGATATCCTGCGCACCCTGCCCCATGACACGCTCTCTGCCAAATTAAGCCACGGCATCCGTTTCATGCTGGGTGACAGTGCGGGCATGCGCCGATCAGTGGAACGGGTGCTAGAGGCCCATACCGCAGATCACGCTGGACGGGGGTATTTGCTGGGCTGTCACGCTTTCACGCTTGAGGAGACGGGGGAATATGCCCGTGCCGAGGCCGTTGGCCTTGAGGGGCTGACCCTAACCACAGACGACGCGTGGGGTTTGCATGCTGTCGCCCATGTCCATGATATGACCGCGCGCCCTGACTGCGGGATTGCGCTGATTGAGAACAACACTGCCGCTTGGGGGCGCTCCAATAACTTTCGCTATCACGTCTGGTGGCACAAGGCGCTGCTGCATATGGAGCGCGGCGAGTTGGATATCGCCCTTGGCCTTTATGATGCGCAAATCCGCGTCGATAAGACCGACGATTACCGCGATATCTCGAACGCCACGTCCCTGCTGATGCGGCTTGAGCTTGAGGGGATGGACATCGGACCACGCTGGGAAGAGCTAGCCGATTTCTCAGAAAACCGGGTCGAGGATGGGTGTCTGGTCTTTGCTGATCTGCATTACCTTCTTGCACTCACAGGTGCGTCGCGCGGCACCGCCCGCGATGCAATGACTGCCCGGTTTGCACGTGATGCAGCCAAGAGCGGCGAGATGCCCGCCCGCGTCGAGGCCCCCGGCACGGCAGCGCTTGCAGGGCTAAACGCCTTTTCTGAAGGGCGCTATGACACTGCATTTCTTAACTTGGCGGCAGCCCGCCCATTGATGCAAACCATCGGTGGCAGTCACGCGCAACGTGATGTATTTGAGCGTATAACCATCGATTCAGGTCTGCGCGCAGGCCGCTACGATGCCACCGCAGCCATCCTGCGGGACCGGCAAAAAACACGCGGCGGCCATATCGACCGCTTCGCTGCCACCCGTTTTGAGAAGATCAACACCGCACGCGGCATCGCGGCGCAATAGACCGGACGAACAACCTGTATGACGACCCTTGTCACCACTGCCGCTGCTGCGCCGCGTGTACGCGACCTGCGCCTTGATTTCTTTCGCGGCATTGCGATGTTTATCATTCTGATGGCCCACACGCCCGGCAATTTTCTGACCTCGTGGATACCCGCACGCTGGGGCTTTTCCGATGCAACCGAGATGTTCGTTTTCTGCTCTGGCATGGCCTCTGCCATCGCCTTTGGCGGAACATTTCAACGCGCTGGGTGGTTCATCGGCTCTGCGCGCGTAGCCTTTCGCATTTGGCAGGTTTATTGGGCGCATATCGGGCTGTTTATCGCTGTGGCCGCGCTCATGGCGGGCTTTGACCATTACGGTGACTTTGACAAAAACTACATCGGCTCGCTGAACCTGTGGAAATTTTTTGCGGACCCCGCCGTGCCGCTGCTGGGCCTTGTTACGCTGACCTATGTGCCGAATTATTTCGACATCTTGCCGATGTATATGGTGGTGCTGGCGATGATGCCGATCGTGATGGCCCTGCAACGTGTCCACACCGGATTGGTCTTTGCCTTCATGGTCACTGTTTGGCTGGGCGCGCAGGCGTCGCTATTGGGCGACAACCATCTCTCCCTCCCCGCCGAGCCATGGTCGGAGCGTGACTGGTACTTCAACCCCTTCGGTTGGCAGCTCGTCTTTTTCACCGGCTTTGCCCTCATGCGCGGCTGGATACCTAAACCACCTGTGCATATCGCCTTGATCCTGCTGGCTGCTGCAATCGTGCTGGCCAATATCCCGCTGAGCAATATCGGCGTGCGGGCCGTGTCGCGGGATTGGTTCTTTTTGACCGAAACGGGCAATCCGGTGATCGACGCACGCATCGTGCTCAAACCGCTGATCGACAAGAGCGACTTTGGACTTTTCCGCTATATCCACTTCCTCGCCCTCGCCTATCTCGCGTGGGTACTGGCCGGCGATAAAGGTGACAATCTGCTGGCGCGTGGCACTGGCTTGTTTGCGCGGGTCTGGGCCCGCATTCTCAAGGTCATCCTCAAAGTGGGCCAACAATCTCTAGCCGTCTTTATCGTGTCGATGTTTACGGCACGGGTCATGGGGTTTGTCATGGATATGATCGGGCGCAGCACGGGGACCACCCTTCTGGTCAACCTCGGCGGTGCGGTGATCCTTGTGGCAGCAGCCTTTGGTGCAGGCTGGTTCAAATCCCAACCCTGGAAGGTAAAGTCCTGATGCTGCGTCGCGATGTCCTCAAAACACTGGCTGCATTGGCCGCTATCCCGACTGCTGCATTGGCCGAGGATGCGCCCCTGCGCACTGGAACCTCCACACCGTTTAATGCGCAAACGGTCAAGAACCGCGCGCGCGCCCTGGCAGCAGCTGACTACGCCCCGCGCCCCACGATCCCACAAGAATGGGAGGAAATCAGCTATGACCAATATCGCAAAATCTGGTTCGATACGCGCAATGGCTTGTGGGAAAACACAAATCGGCCCCAGCGGTTGGACGTGTTCCCTCCCGGCCTTTATTACCCACAAGGCACCGAGATAAACATCGTTGAGGACGGTGGCGCAAGTCCGCTGATCTTTGATCTGAACGTATTCGACCGCACCGATCAATTCCCCGATCTGCCGCTCAATGAGCATATGGGCTATTCCGGTCTGCGTCTGCGCGCCGATCTGCGCAACTCTGGTGCGTTCACTGAATACAGTGTGTTTCAGGGCGCCAGCTATTTCCGCGGCATCGGCACGGGTGAGATTTACGGGCTGTCCGCGCGCGGTCTTGCCCTCAAAACCGGCGATCCAATGGGGGAGGAGTTTCCCGATTTCATCGCCTTCTGGATCGAGACGCCCGAGACCTCGGACCGCTCCGTCACGCTTCATGCGCTGCTTGACAGCCCAAGCTGTACGGGAGCCTACCGATTTGAGATCACCCATGGCGAGGTGCTGGACATGGAGGTGGAGGCAACGATCTTTGCGCGCACTGAGTTGGGCCATGTGGGTATTGCACCCCTGACCTCAATGTTTCTGTTTGACGCGACCGACCGCGCGCGTTTCTCCGACTTTCGCCCCAATGTGCACGACAGTGACGGGTTGCTGATCCACAATGGCGCCGGAGAGGTGATCTGGCGACCTCTGGCAAACCCGAAGAACCTGCAAATTAGTGCATTTGGCGATCAAAACCCGAAAGGGTTCGGCTTAATGCAGCGGAAACGTGAGTTCAGTGATTATAATGATCTGGAGGCGCTTTATCACAAGCGGCCCTCCGTCTGGATCACTCCGCGCGGGGATTGGGGGACGGGTGCTGTTACGCTGGTTGAAATTCCTGCCGACCTTGAGATTTACGACAATATCGTTGCCTATTGGCGGCCCACCACCCCGATCCCTGCGGGGGCGGAGCATGCCATGCGCTATGGCTTGCAGTGGGGTGCTGATCCCGCGCCAAATCCGCCTGAGCTGCTGCGTGTTCTTGGCACTGCCATGGGCGGGCGGCCCGAAGGGGGGCTGGTGATGGTCATTGATTTTGAAGACGGCAGCGCGCTCCCCGATGATTTGAGCACTGTTGACGTGACCCTGCGCAGCAGCACCGGCACCACCACGTCGGGCATTTTACAGCGAAACCCTGAAACCAATGGTCCGCGTCTTGCGTTTACCTTTATGCCCGAGGGCGCAAGTGTTGCCGAGTTCCGCGTGCAACTGCGCACGGGCGAAGCCCCTTTGAGCGAAGTATGGCTCTACCGTTGGACACCAACCTGATGCAAGAAACGACCCGCCACACTGCAATGCCTGCGCGCGCACCCATGGACGCGCAAGAGCAGACTTTTGGCAAAGCGCCAATGCCCGCTTTTGCAGACAGACCAACAACAGGTCCTGCATGGCGCGCCGCAACTTTCTGGCCTGCGCTCATCGGTACGGCGCTTCTGATGTCAGGTCTCTATGGCTGGCTCGCCAATGGCGGGATGAGCGGGATGGAATGGGCCTTACTGAGCATGATTGGCGCAACCTTTATCTGGGTCAGCTTATCTGTGAGTACGGTTGGCGTGGCCATTGCAGGGCTGTTGGCGCGGGCAAATGCGGATGCGCGACCCGCAAGTGCAGTGACGGGTATTGATGTGGCACTGCTGGTGCCGATCTATAATGAGGTGCCGCAGAACGTTTTTGGCAATGCGGTTGCCATGTTGCACGATCTGGCAACGCGGAATGGACCGCACAACTATACCCTCTTCATCCTGTCGGACACACGCGATGATGCCATTGCCGCGCAGGAATGGCAGGCCTTTGAGGATTTGCGCAGCACTGCGCCTGATGGCATTTGCGTGCATTACCGCCGCCGCAGCGACAACACGGATAAGAAAATCGGCAACATCGCCGAGTGGGTGCGCGGATGGGGTGCTGCGTTTGAAGGGATGGTCGTGCTGGATGCCGACAGCCTGATGAGCGGACGCGCGATTGACCGTTTGGCGTCCGAGCTTTCCTCCGATCCGCGCGCAGGGTTGATCCAGACCTTTCCTATGCTGATCGGCGCGCAAACAGTTTTTGCCCGCCTGCAACAATTCTCGAATGTGGCGTACGGCTGGCTTTTGGCCGAAGGCTTGGCGACATGGGCGCGCTCGGAGGGCAATTATTATGGCCACAACGCGATCATCCGCACCCAAGCCTTTGCCACCAACGCGATGCTCCCGCACATGCGCGGGCGCGGAGGAAGTGAACAACTGGTCCTGAGCCACGATTTCGTGGAAGCAGGGCTTCTGCGCCGCGCAGGTTGGGGCGTGCGGTTCCTTCCGCGTGTGACTGGCAGCTTTGAGGAGACCCCCGCCACCCTCATCGATTATGTCATCCGTGACCGCCGCTGGTGTCGCGGTAATTTACAGCATTTACGGCTTCTTGGAACCAAGGGCCTGCACCCTGTGTCGCGCTTTCATTTATTCCACGGAGCGGTTGCCTATCTGCTGAGCCCCGCGTGGTTCTTCCTGCTCGTGATCTGGGCCTTGCTGGGCAAAGACGCCGATACGAACGTCATCCGTTACTTCAATGAGGCAAACCCGCTGTTCCCCGACTGGCCCCCCGCCATGAGCCATATCGACAGCGCGGTGTTCCTCGTGATCATGTATGCAATGCTGCTGACACCCAAAATTGCGGGGGCTGGCATCATTGCGGCTACACCGCGTGCAGCACGCGTATTTGGTGGGGCCGGTCCGTTCCTACGCAGCTTCGCGGTAGAGGTCGCCCTCTCCATCGCCTATGCGCCCATCATGATGATCCAACAGACAAAAGCCGTTGTGCGCGCGCTCACCAGCCAGTCCGAGGCATGGGCACCGCAATCACGGACAGCGCGGCAGCACAGCTGGGCAACGTTGGTCAAATTTCACTGGGTAGAGATGGCTTTGGGCATTATATTGCTCAGCGGGCTACTGGCCGGTTTGGTCTCTCTCTGGCTCGTGCCCATCATGATGAGCCTTCTGCTCGCCGTGCCGCTCTCGGCGCTGTCGGGCATGCAGGTATCCGAGCGCACACGCGCTACCTTTCGCCTCGACAGCCCTTATACGCTGCGCGAACCTGCCATCGTGCAACGGGCCATGCGGGAGCGTGCGCGGTTGGAAGTGGCGCTGAAAGCGCGGGAAATTCCTGCGGAATAGTTCTTCTTCTCACCCTCGCAGAGTTCCGTCACCACACAAAATGCCCACCAGATTTCTCGGGCGGGCATTTTCATTCTCACCACTGCGGCGCTGTTACGAGGTTACTTGCTCTCGCAGGATCGAGGCGGTCAGCGACAACATTAGATAGATGCCCCCAAAGATCAGGAAGGCCAAAATGGTATTCTCGAACTTGCGCGGGTAGCTGGGCTCGTCACTCGGAATGGGACGCACCGCGACGGTAAGATACCGGACCTGACGGGTCGCCTCCGTTCGTGCCTGCTCCAGTCCAGTTTGCGCCAGTTGCAAGTTAGCATCCGCATTCATCAGATCCGCTTGGGCCAATTGCATGCTCACCGCTTGCTGCGCCAGTGAGTTATTGCCCTCGGTAGCATTGCTCATCCGGTCATTCAGCTGGGCCAGCGCGCCCTCAAGACGGCGCACATCACCCTGCGCGCCCTCAACCTTGGCGCGGTTGGGCCGGGCATTGTCGAGCAGAGCCGCAAGCTCCAGCTGCTTTTCAATCATAAGGGTTTCATAGTTCGTGATCTGGGACCGGATCGCGGCAATCACCGCTTCTGGGTCCACACCGTTCTCGACCTGCAACTCGATCAGGCGCCGTTGGGCATTTCTACGCGCGTCTTGTGCTTTCCCAAACCCGATCTCGGCGTCGTTCATGCCACTGTCACGCTTGTCTTGGCTGAGGCTGTTCACACGCGCTTCAGCGTATTTCAACAACCGCTCAGAGAAGGTGGTGGCGATCTGCGGGTCCGCCGCGATCACTTCCATGCGGATCACACCTTCCGTCGGATCATAGCCGATTTTGACGTTCTTTTTGTAAAGCTTGTAGGCCTCTTCGTTTGTCGGGTCCGCGTTCAAGCGCTGGATCGGGTCGATCGACCCATCCGTAAAGTGGTCTTTGAACCCTGCATCTTCATCCAGCCGCAGCATCGCATCTTTGGACTGGAGATAGGCTTGGGTCGCGATGCTGTCGGCAGAGTTCGCAAATTGAGTGGGCAGCAAGCCACCAAAGGGACTTGGACCGCCGCCACCCTCGTTCTGAATGATCAGGAACTGGCTATCGGTCGAATACATTGGGGTTGCCACTTTGTAGAAATAATAGCCTGCAAAGAAGGTTGGCAGAATGACAAAGAACGCCAGCCGCACGAGAAGCAAACCCATCTTTCGGCGACGGCGGCGCGAGATGTCTCTTTGAATTTCGGAAATTTCGCGTGTGCGGCGCTCCATCGGGCTGACTTCGGTGGATGGCAGCGTGCTACGACCTGCTGGAACGGTCTGGGGTAATTGCACCCTTTCCGCACCCGCACCCCCCGCAACACTAGGCAAGCTCGCAAATGTATCGCCCGGGCCGCCTTCATGTTGCGCGCCGCCTGCTTGGGGCACCACCAGTTCAAGCATATTGGAGCGTTGAAACGGATCGATCCCTTTGGCACGCAACAGGCGCACCGCGTCAAAGTCCGATGTAGCGGGAAGCCCGTGCTTTTGCGCCACACGTCGCGCCATGCGCAGCTGTCGGCCCGTCAGGCCCTCTTGCCGAATGGCATCCATATCCCGCTCACCGTTCACTTGCGACGCCGATGACACCTCACCCGTACGTGTTGGTTCTTGTGGCGGTGATGTCGGTGCCGGCTCAGTTCTCGGCGCGTGGGCGCGCGGCGCTGGACGTGCGGCAAGTGCTGCCGCTTCTGCGGGCGGTGTGGCACCCTCCGTCTCGGCACTCGGACTGCGCTTAATGCGGAATTTTCTAGCTTTGGGTTTGGTAGTCATACAACTGTTTCGCTTCTTCCAAGCTGTCAAATACGTTCAGCTGCCCGTCCATTAGGACCGCGGCAGTACGCGCGAATTTTTCTAGCGTTTCGGCCTGATGTGACACGATCACGATTGTGGTGGTGCGCAGACGTTCTTGCAGGATTTCTCCTGCTTTTCGGTTAAATTCTACATCCGTCGTGGATGGCATACCTTCATCAATCAGATACATATCAAAATCCAACGCCAGCATCAGCGCAAAGGAAAAGCGGGCGCGCATGCCCGCAGAATACGTACCAAGCGGTTGGTCGAAATACTCGCCCAAACCACAGAGCCAGCGGCAAAAGCTCTCGACATAGTCGGGATCAAGCCCGTAGAGCCGCGCGATGTAGCGTGAGTTTTCCATCGCGGACACTTTGCTCACAACACCGCCCATGAACCCCAGCGGAAATGAAATATTGCAGCCGCGATAAATTTCGCCGTCATCCGGCTTTTCCAGACCCGCCATCATGTTGATGAGGGTCGTTTTGCCAGTCCCGTTGGGCGCAAGAATGCCCATGGAATTACCAAGCTCGACACGGAACGACACATGGTCAAGGATGACCTTGTGTTGTGTACCTGTCCAAAAGGACTTGGAAACGTTACGAAATTCCAGCATTGCGCGCCTGCTCCGGTTCGGCTTGCGGGGTGAAGTATGTCCCTCTCTTGCGGAGGATATAGTTTCGTCTATCGACAGAATTTGACCATATTATGTCTGATTTGGAAACAAATGTACAACAGCACATGACACGCAAATGTGCACTGCCCTAGGCGTGGCCAATCACCCTGCCAGCCTGCCCACTTTCCAACCCATTTTCCTCTATTGCAAACGTGCAATGGGACAGATCAAACTATGTTACGAGCATCTAGCGCATCGCATCGCGCCTCCAATGCACTTTCGTGCTCCTCCACCATCCACAGATGGACCGATGCGACAGCAATCTAGGCCTCCATTGCCGCGCGCCAAAATTATCTTGAGAAATGCCGAAATAATCATTTCTTGGAAAAGCACAGTTCTCACTTATCTTCAGCACTATGAAAGACATCCGCCCTGACTTGCACGCATGCACCCTATGCGACCAACGCTTTGCCGCGACAGCAACTGCGCACCGCCCTAATCCCGTGGTGTGGTTCGAAAAGGGGGCGCGCGTGCTGATTGCGTCCCAAGCACCGGGGATGAAGGTGCACAAAGCCAACACACCGTTTTGGGATGCCTCCGGCGTGCGCCTGCGCAGTTGGCTCGGGCTGGACGAGGAGGCATTTTATGACCGCTCCCGCGTGGCGATCATTCCGATGGCCTTCTGTTTCCCCGGCTATGATGCCAAAGGCAGCGACCTGCCCCCGCCGCCCATTTGCGCCAAGACATGGCGTAAGGATGCACTGGCCATGGTTCCCGACGTGCCCCTCACCGTGCTGATCGGCGGTCATGCCATGCGCTACCACCTGCCTCACTTTAAAACCGTGACCCAAGCGGTGCGTGATTGGGAGAGCCACCCGCCCGGCACCTTCGCCTTGCCACACCCTTCATGGCGCAATACGGGTTGGCTCAAGAAAAATCCGTGGTTCGAGGCTGATGTGATCCCCCGCCTGCAAACCGCCGTTGCCGAGGTAATGACATGACCCAGACCCCACTCGACACTGCCCACGCCGCAATGATGGCCGCTCCTGAAGATGACACCGCACGCCTGCGGTTTTATGAGCGCATGGCAGATGTGGAACTGTTCCTGCTGCTGGAAGCGGAGCCGGAGGGCGACCAGATCAATCCCCGGGTGCTGGAGACCGGAGGCGCGCAATACCTTCTGGCCTTTGACCGCGCCCAGCGCCTTGCGCAATACGCAGGCGAGGCTGGTGCTTATGTAGCTCTCTCGGGCCGCAATGTGGCGGCGATGCTCAATGGGCAACCGCTGGGGATCGCCCTGAACATCGATGTGGCCCCCTCCGCGATCTTGCTGCCTGACACGGCAGTGGCGTGGCTGCGCGAGACACTGACCAATGAGGCAGCCCAAGTTGAGGCAAAGATCGAAAGTGTTCTGCCCCCCAAAGGTTTACCCGAACAACTGATCACCGCCATCGATGAAAAGCTCGCTACAGCCACAGGCATGGCCGCCAACGCGTGGCTGGTTGGCGTCGCCTATGAGGGCGGTGGGCGCGGTCATTTGCTGGCCTTCATTGATGCGATTCCCCGCGCGCAAGATGCGCTGGTGCGCGCAGCCTCCGAGGCGCTGACATTTTCAGGGATTGAGGCAGGGGCGATGGATGTCGGATTTTTCAATCACAGCGATCCGACTGTAACAAAGCTGATGAAAGTCGGCCTGCGCTTTGACTTGCCGCAGATGGAAACATTACAGAAAACGCCCCGCATGCCCGGTGGGGACGCTGGCGCGCCGCCAGTCCTGAAATAATCGTGTGATAAAGTGCGCCAAGCTTCACGGGGTTGCGAGGTCACGCAAACGCGAGATGCACCCGTGGGCTTGTCTGGCTAGGCTTTAGGCATATCTTCACCCAAACAGGAGCTACCCCATGAACCGCTTTGCCCTCTCTATCGCCGCTGCCGCCACCGCGCTCAGCTTTGCCAATGCCGCCTTCGCCGGTGACCAGTTCATTGACGAGACCGGATTTGCTATCTCGGGCTACGACGTGGTTGCCTACTTCTCCTTGCCACAAAACCCCGTGGGCCAGACCCAAACCGCCCCTGTTGCGGGCGACAAGTCCGTCACTGCGGAGTATAATGGCGCGACCTTCGCCTTCTCCTCGGAGGCCAACCGCGATCTGTTCACGGCCAACCCCGCGAAATACGTGCCGCAATATGACGGCCACTGCGCATATGGCGTGGCCAAAGGCGGCAAAGTACCGGGCAACCCGACGCTGTGGCGCATCGTTGATGACAAACTCTACCTCAACATTACCACAAACGTTGTCGGTTTCTGGGAGGAAGACATCCCGGGTAACATCAACATGTCCGTTGCCAATTGGCCCAGCCTTGATCCACAACCCGCGTCCGACCGCACCATTCCCCAGTGGTCCTCGGCCGCACCGAAAAGCTAGGCCATGAGCGACAGTCACCCCGCCTCCAAATCAAGACTGGCACGTCGCGGCGTGCTGGTTGGTGCTTTGGCACTGGGCGGGGTGGCTGCTGCAAACTGGTTCAACATCGGCGGCAAGGTCGAGGCGGATGATCTCAGCGTCCAAGCCGCCCACCTTGGCGCGCAAAAAGGCAACTTTACCCTCATCGACATTCGCCGCCCTGATGAGTGGACACGCACAGGTGTGCCTGAGGGGGCGACCCCTCTCGATATGCGCGATCCGCAATTTGTGCAAAAGCTGATGACACAGGTCTCTGACGTCGACGCCCCCATCGCCCTCATCTGCGCCCGCGGCGTCCGTTCACGTAGCTTGGCGGGTGCCCTGAGAAATGCAGGGTTCACAAATATCATCGATGTGCCCGAAGGGATGCTTGGCTCAGGCGCAGGTCCCGGCTGGCTCGCTGCCAACTTGCCTGTGACCAAATTCTGAGGAATTGCCGAAACCCTTCGCGTAGATTATAGCGCAGGGATGAGCACAAATCCCCCGAGCCTCCGCCCCGATTTGGCCCCAAAGGCCACCTTCTCCGAGCCCAAGCGCAGCGGCCAGCCGACCATCGGCATGGTGTCGCTTGGCTGTCCCAAAGCATTGGTGGACAGCGAGCGCATCCTCACCCGCCTGCGCGCCGAAGGCTACGCCATCTCGCCTGATTATTCCGGTGCGGATGCAGTGATTGTGAACACCTGCGGTTTCCTTGATTCCGCCAAGGCCGAGAGCTTGGACGCCATCGGTGAAGCTTTGACCGAGAATGGCCGCGTAATCGTCACCGGCTGTTTGGGAGCCGAGCCCGACTACATCCGTGAGCACCACCCTCGCATCCTCGCCGTAACGGGACCGCACCAATACGAGCAGGTCCTGGATGCCGTGCACCTTGCCGTGCCGCCCTCGCCCGATCCGTTCATCGACCTGCTGCCTGCCTCCGGTGTGTCGCTGACCCCGCGCCATTTCAGCTACTTAAAAATTTCTGAAGGCTGCAATCACAAGTGCAAGTTCTGCATCATCCCCGACATGCGCGGCCGCCTGCAATCGCGTCCCGCCCATGCGGTGATCCGCGAAGCCGAAAAGCTGGTCGAGAACGGCGTCAAAGAGCTGCTGGTGATCTCCCAAGACACCTCTGCCTACGGCGTCGATATAAAACACGCCGAGGATCGCGGCCACCGCGCACATATCACCGACCTCGCCCGTGATCTTGGCTCGCTGGGTGCATGGATCAGGCTGCACTATGTCTACCCCTACCCCCATGTGCGCCAGTTGATCCCGCTTATGGCCGAGGGTCTTGTGCTGCCCTACCTCGACATCCCGTTCCAGCACGCACACCCAGATGTCCTCAAACGCATGGCCCGCCCTGCGGCAGCGTCCAAAACCCTCGACGAGATCGCCGCATGGCGCGATGTCTGCCCCGATATCACCCTGCGCTCGACCTTTATCGTCGGCTACCCGGGTGAGACAGAGGCCGAATTCCAGACCCTGCTCGACTGGATGGACGAAGCACAGTTGGACCGCGTCGGCTGCTTCCAATACGAGAACGTCGCAGGCGCGCGCTCAAATGCCCTTCCCGACCATGTGGATGCGGAGGTCAAACAAGACCGTTGGAACCGCTTTATGGAAAAAGCCCAAGCCATCTCGGAGGCCAAGCTGCAAGCCAAAGTCGGCAAACGCATGGACGTGATCATCGACGAGATCGACGAAGACGCCGCCACCTGCCGCACCAAAGCAGACGCCCCAGAGATCGACGGGAACCTGTTTATTGACGAGGGCTTCGAGAAGCTGACCGTGGGCGATATCGTTACGGTCGAGGTGGAAGAAGCGGGTGAATATGATTTGTGGGGACGGGTTGTTTGAGGCAACGATATAGCACGCATAGCTTTACTGGCGGGATAATACTTGGTTCAGCCATAACCATTGTGTTCGCTTTCTTACTAGCATGGTTATTCGAAATATTTGGTGAGCAATACTGGGTGACAATTTCGAGATTCGTTGCAGTGCCAGCAGCGTTAGTTGGGGCCTTTATAGCTTGGTATATTTCCCGCTCTCAAATTGCTCATAACACGTCTCGAGACCTTGCTGCGTGGAAGGCCGTTCTTCCGCTAGCACTTAGTGATTTTGCAGGTGTCGCGCAAAATGGAATGCTAATTGCTGCCAAAAAGCATCCCGATGCACCACAAAACTCAAGAGACATTAAGAGACTCTTGTCAATTCAAGAGACAACTCTTCAGACTTTGCAAAACTGCATAAAGAATTCCGACCCAATAACTGAAAAATGATTGTCAGCGATGATTGCACATTATCAGGTGTATGTTTCGCGATCAGAATGGATGCTTGAGCCAAATTTCCAAGGTAAACTGGGACCCGCGACAAAACTTCACGCCAACCAAGAAGACTGCATTGTATCTTGGGCTGTACTTCATGCGCTAATAGAACATCATTTCGAATATTCTCGTGGGGCTATCGAAGCTACCCCCAGTCGGCTTGATACATCAAGAATACACACGGCTTTATGGAAAGACCTCATCTCGTTAACACACAACCCTGGCCTTACCCAATCCATCTCTAAGCGTATCGAACGATACGGCGACGGGCATGTAGACAAATTCGAGTTATACTGAACGCTCAGGACATGTCCTTCATTTAAGCAAATCTTGACAATGTTCCCTATATGTTCTATATTATATCTAGAACAAGAACAGGGAGCATCCCATGTCGTATCAA
>CBDTVN010000023.1:0-28937 GCA_965364195.1 uncultured Sulfitobacter sp.
ACCCACCACATCCAAAACGCCCCTTCCCAGATCGCGTCGACTACTGCATTCTCGCCCCAACGCACCTATCCCTTTTTTCACAAGCCCGAGGCACCCCATGATCATCCATCCCGCAGGTTCACGCCCCTCAGGCACCGGCCCCGCCGAATATTTCACTGGCACCGTGCGCATGGATCCGTTGATCACCGCGCCCGAGCCTGCCCGCCTGCGCGGCCTGACCGTCACATTCGAGGCGGGCGCGCGCACCGCATGGCATACCCATCCGCTGGGCCAGACCCTCATCGTCACCGCAGGTTTCGGCTTGGTCCAACGCGATGGTGGCCCGATTGAGCAAATCCGCCCCGGCGATACCGTCTGGTTTGAACCCAATGAGAAGCATTGGCACGGCGCATCCAGCACAGTCGCCATGACGCACATCGCCCTGCAAGAAGAGCTCGACGGTTCAGCCGTCACATGGATGGAACACGTCACCGACGCAGAATATTCCAGCTAGACGAAGCCGCGCCACCACAGCCAGCCGACCAACAGAACCGACACCACGATCAGGTTCGCTGCAACCGCGCCCGTGACGCTCAAAATCCGCGCCTTGCGCATCTCACCGACGTCAATCTTCGCCAGATAGGCCCGCACAACCTCAAAGTCTCGCTCGACCGCCTCGACGTCCACCTGCCGTGCTGTCTTGGGATTGTGCGCCATAATCTCCGCGCGCAGCAGCGCCGCGCCACGCTTGCGCACCGACTTTGGCAGCCGCCGCCCTGCACGCCGCAAGGATTGGCGCAAATCGCGCCCCCGCACATCCAGCTTTTGCTGCATCAACCCGCGCAGCTTGCGCGATTTGGCGGCCATATCCATATCCGTGATCATGCTCCCTCTCTAAGCGGCTGGTCACGGCGCTGCAATGGCGCTACGCCTAGGGATATGCTGAGTTTTACCGAATTCGGGGATGCTTCCCCTGACCGCCCGCCGCTGATCATCGCCCATGGCCTCTATGGCTCTGGCCGCAACTGGGGTGTGATCGCCAAACGTCTGTCTGACACCCGCCGCGTGATCACGCCAGACATGCGCAACCACGGCCACAGTCCCTCTGAACAGACACAGACCTACGAAAACATGTCCAACGACCTTGCGGAATTGATCGACCACATCGGCGGCCCAGTCGATCTGTGCGGCCACTCAATGGGCGGCAAAGCGGCAATGGTCATGGCGTTAAAGAACCCCGATCTGGCGCGTCGCCTCATCATCGCCGACATCGCACCCGTCAAATATGACCACTCTCAATCCCACCACATCGCCGCAATGCGCGCAGTGGACCTGAGCACTCTTACCCGCCGCTCGGAAGCCGCCGAACAACTGGGCGCACAAGGGGTCGAACCTGCCTTACAGAGCTTTTTCACCCAATCACTGGATGTGGCGACAAAACGCTGGCGCCTGAACCTCGACGTACTCGAGGCCGAAATGGACCACATCATCGGTTTTCCAGAGATCACCGGCCAGTTTGAAAACCCCACTCTCTTCCTCAGCGGGGGCGCCAGCGATTATGTCCGCCCCGAGCATCGTCCGCTGATTAAATCCCTCTTCCCCGCCGCCCGTTTCGCCAAAATCCCTAATGCAGGCCACTGGCTCCACGCCGAGCGGCCCCGCGAATTTGAAGCAGCAGTGCGGGCTTATCTAGACGCCTAAAGGCCCGTATTGGAGGGGGAGTTCACCTGCCCCCTAATACACAGGACGATTCCATTCGAATGGTTCCTAAGTGGATAAACCGACTGCTTGCACCGTCCTATTCAATTCTTGGCTCTGGCAAGTGACCGAAACTGATAGCCACGCGGTTCCATGCGTTCATCTGCGCGATAATCAGCGTCAAATCGACAATCTCAGTATCCGAGAAATAATCTGAAAGAGCGTCGAACAACGGTTTAGGTGCACCGCATACTGAGACTAAAGTAACTGCTTCTGCCCAAGCAAACGCTGCTTTCTCTTTGTCATCAAAAAATGCGCCGTCTTTCCATACTGTAAGACAATCAAGGCGTTGCTGGGTTTCACCAGCCGCTCTTGCCTGAGTTGTATGGAGATCAACACAATATGCACATCCATTGATCTGAGAGACGCGCAGCTCAATAAGTGCACGTAATTTCTCATCTATGGATGGCATAGCATTTTTGGCCTTTGCCATGCTTGCAATGGCAGGAGCATTTATCGAAACGTAGTCGAGACGTTCAATCATGTTTTGGTTCCAATTCAGTTTTGGGCACTTTGCCAGCGTAGTCAGTTCTTGGCCAGTCTCGCCCAAATGCAGACGTTGACCGACATCCACACCACTGACCTTAGCCCTGATACCTACCCGTTCATCTACCTCATCATACTGCAACCCATCTTCGCGAACGCGACCTACTCCCGCAACATGCTAGTCACCCCTGATTCCACCTTGCACCCCACAGCCCAACGCCTATAACCGCACAAATTTGCCAATTTTTAGGGGGCTGCCGCCATGCCAAAGAGAACCGACATCCAGTCGATCATGATCATTGGTGCGGGGCCTATTGTCATCGGACAAGCCTGCGAATTCGACTACTCCGGCGCACAGGCCTGCAAGGCGCTCAAGGAGGAAGGCTACCGTGTCATCCTCGTGAACTCCAACCCCGCCACGATCATGACCGATCCCGGCCTCGCCGATGCGACGTATATCGAGCCGATCACCCCCGAAATTGTGGCCAAGATCATCGAAAAAGAGCGCCCCGATGCCTTGCTGCCCACCATGGGCGGCCAAACCGGTCTTAACACATCCCTTGCGCTCGAAGAGATGGGCGTCCTCGCAAAATACAATGTCGAGATGATCGGCGCCAAGCGCGAAGCCATTGAAATGGCCGAAGACCGCCAGCTGTTCCGTGAAGCGATGGACCGCCTCGGCATCGAAAATCCGAAGGCCACGATCTGCACCGCCCCCAAGGATGCAAACGGTAAAAAAGACCTCGCCGCAGGTGTGGCTATCGCGCTCGAATCCCTTGAGGAAATCGGCCTGCCCGCCATCATCCGTCCCGCCTTCACAATGGGCGGCACAGGCGGCGGCATTGCGTACAACCGCGAAGATTATGAATTCTACTGCCGCTCCGGCATGGACGCCTCCCCCGTGGGCCAGATCCTCATCGACGAATCCCTGCTCGGCTGGAAAGAATTCGAGATGGAGGTCGTGCGCGACACCGCCGATAACGCCATCATCGTCTGCGCGATCGAGAACGTGGACCCGATGGGCGTGCACACAGGCGACAGCATCACAGTCGCTCCTGCCCTCACGCTGACCGACAAAGAATACCAGATCATGCGCAATCACTCCATCGCAGTACTGCGCGAAATCGGGGTGGAGACCGGCGGCTCTAACGTGCAGTGGGCCGTTAACCCCGCTGATGGCCGCATGGTCGTGATCGAAATGAACCCCCGCGTGTCACGCTCCTCTGCGCTGGCATCTAAAGCCACGGGTTTTCCCATCGCTAAAATTGCCGCCAAACTTGCCGTGGGTTTCACACTGGACGAGCTGGACAATGACATCACCGGCGTCACCCCCGCGAGCTTTGAGCCGACAATCGACTATGTCGTCACCAAAATCCCGAAATTTGCCTTCGAAAAATTCCCTGGCTCCGAGCCTTACCTCACCACTGCCATGAAATCTGTCGGCGAGGCGATGTCCATCGGCCGCACCATCCACGAATCCTTGCAAAAAGCACTCGCCAGCATGGAAAGCGGGCTGTCAGGCTTTGACGAGATCGACATACCCGGCTTTAACGTCGACATCGCGCCAGACGCCGCCGACAACAAGGCCGCGATCACAAAAGCCATCGCAAAAACCACCCCTGACCGCATGCGCACGATCGTGCAGGCCATGCGCCATGGCATGTCCGACGTCGATATCCACGCCACAACCATGTTCGACCCGTGGTTTCTCGCCCGCTTCCGCGAGATCGTGGAGGCAGAGGAAGTCGTACGCACCGACGGCCTGCCCACAGATGAGGCCGCCATGCGCCAGCTCAAAATGATGGGCTTCACCGACGCACGCCTCGCGACACTGACAGACAAGTCCGAACAGGACGTCCGCAAATCCCGCCTCGCCCTTGGCGTCAAAGCAGTGTTCAAACGCATCGACACATGCGCCGCCGAATTCGAGGCGCAAACTCCCTATATGTACTCCACTTACGAGACCCCGATGATGGGCGATGCCGAGTGTGAAGCACGCCCGAGCGACCGCAATAAGGTCGTCATCCTCGGCGGTGGCCCCAACCGCATCGGACAAGGGATCGAGTTCGACTATTGCTGTTGCCACGCCTGCTATGCCCTCACCGACGCGGGCTATGAGACGATCATGGTCAACTGCAACCCCGAGACTGTCTCCACCGATTATGACACCTCCGACCGCTTGTACTTTGAGCCGCTCACATTCGAGCATGTGATGGAAATTCTGCGTGTCGAGCAGGAAAACGGCACGTTGCACGGCGTTATCGTACAGTTCGGCGGTCAAACGCCCCTGAAAATCGCCCAAGCGCTGCACGACGAAGGCATCCCGATCCTCGGCACCACTCCAGACATGATCGACCTCGCCGAAGACCGCGAGCGTTTCGCCGATTTGGTGCAAAACCTCGGCCTCAAACAGCCGCACAACGGCATCGCCCGCTCTGACGCCGAAGCCCTTGAGATCGCAAAAGACATCGGCTTTCCTCTGGTGATCCGCCCCTCCTACGTCCTCGGCGGCCGTGCCATGGAGATCGTGCGCGACCAAGCCAACCTAGAGCGCTACATTTCCGAAGCAGTTGTCGTTTCCGGCAACAGCCCCGTGCTGCTCGACAGCTACCTGTCAGGCGCAGTCGAGCTGGACGTCGATGCCCTCAGTGACGGCACAGACGTGCACGTCGCAGGCATCATGCAACACATCGAAGAGGCAGGCGTACACTCCGGCGACAGCGCCTGCTCACTTCCCCCCTACTCGCTGAGCAAAGATATTATCGCACAAGTCGAAGTACAGACAAAGGCGCTGGCGAAAGCTCTCAATGTCGTCGGCCTTATGAACATTCAATTCGCCGTTAAACCCAATGACGACGGCGTTGAGGAAATCTTCCTCATCGAAGTGAACCCCCGCGCCTCGCGGACAGTCCCGTTCGTCGCCAAGGCCACGGATTCAGCTATCGCATCCATCGCCGCCCGCATCATGGCCGGAGAGCCGCTGTCAAACTTCCCTCTCCGCGCGCCCTATGACGCAGACGCAGAATACGACGATGTACTTCCCCTAGGCGACCCGATGACATTGGCCGACCCGAACATGCCATGGTTCTCGGTCAAAGAGGCCGTGCTTCCCTTTGCACGCTTCCCTGGAGTCGACACGATCCTGGGGCCTGAAATGCGCTCCACTGGCGAAGTCATGGGTTGGGACCGCGACTTTCCCCGCGCCTTTCTCAAGGCACAAATGGGTGCAGGCACAATGCTGCCCCGCACTGGCACTACGTTTCTGTCCATCAAAGACGCCGATAAAACGCCCGACGTGTTGGAAGCCGCCCGCATCCTCATCACGCAGTCCTTCACCATAACCGCCACACGCGGAACAGCCGCATGGCTAGCCTCTCATGATATCCCCTGCGAAATCGTGAACAAAGTCTACGAGGGCCGCCCCGACATCACCGACATGATGAAAGACGAACAAATCCACCTCGTCATGAACACAACCGAAGGCGCCCAAGCCGTCGAGGACAGCAAGTCCATCCGCTCCATCGCCCTCTACGACCGCATCCCCTACTACACCACCGCCGCAGGGGCATACGCTGCCGCACTGGCGATCAAAGCGCAGGCAGAGGATGATATCGGGGTAAAATCGCTACAAGGATAGAACATGGCCCACACCAACAAGGTCATTCAGTCCATCAATCTTGAGGGCGAAACCGTTTGCGTGGACATTTTCATGCGGCCCGATGGCACGTTCGGTTTCGACGAATTCCGCCGTGATCCCGAAGATGGGCAGGGCTGGTTCAGCATTGGCCACCATAGTGCCGCACGCTTTGCATCTGCCCAAGAAGCCGTGGACACCGCACGTAAATCCGTCTCATGGCTCGATGATACTTTGAGGTTCCGCGAAAAATAGACGGGCGCACCGCGCAAGAACGCCACCTGTTTCTCCATAGCCTCCCCTTGCAAAACCCGCTAAAACTTAATCCAGCCCACCGCCTGCACCTCCGGTGTACAGGGGGTGTACAGGGGGTGTACGCAAAGCACCCCCACCATGAAAATACGTTATCCACAGGCACTTCGCATGCTAAGCCACTGCCACTAAAGAGGAATAAGAGATGTACACACCTGCAATCACAGGCTCGGGCGTTTTCACCCCTGAACAGGTCATCACCAACGCCGAATTGGTCGTCGCCTTCAACGCCTATGTGGACATCTACAACGCTGAGAATGCCGATCAAATCGCTGCGGGGGATCTTCCTGCAAAAGACTATTCTTCCGAAGAGTTCATCCTCAAAGCTTCCGGCATAAACCAACGCTATGTGCTTGATAAAACGGGTATCCTTGACCCTAATGTTATGCACCCTCTCCTACGCCAGCGCAGCGATGACGAGCCCTCCCAGATGGCCGAAATGGCGCTGGATGCAGCAAACAAAGCTCTCGCAGCCGCAGGTAAGACCGCCGCAGATGTAGACGCCGTGATCTGTGCTGCTTCCAATCTCGAACGCGCCTACCCCGCTGTAGCAATCGAAATCCAAGATCTATTGCAAATC
The DNA here is from genome assembly GCA_965364195.1 of uncultured Sulfitobacter sp. Lineage (GTDB taxonomy): Bacteria > Pseudomonadota > Alphaproteobacteria > Rhodobacterales > Rhodobacteraceae > Sulfitobacter. The sequence goes on from CBDTVN010000023.1 coordinate 6,750, forward strand.
AAAGGCTTCGCCTTCGATATGAACGTCGCCTGCTCATCTGCCACCTTCGGAATACAAGCCGCAGCCGACATGATCCGCTCCGGCTCCATTCGCAGCGCACTGGTTGTTAACCCGGAAATATGTTCTGCGCATTTAGAATGGCGTGACCGCGACTGCCACTTCATCTTTGGCGACGTCGCAACCGCAATACTAATAGAACGCGCCGAGGACGCCACAGGCCCCTATTTTGAAATCAAGTCAACGCGCTGCGCTACGGATTTCTCCAACAACATCCGCAATAACAACGGCTTCCTGCGCCGCTCCCGCCCCGACGGCGTCGCGGACCGCCGCGATATGCAATTCATGCAGAACGGGCGTAAAGTGTTCAAAGAAGTACTGCCCATGGTGGCTGATCACATCGCGGGCCACATGGCAGAGGAAGAAATCCAAGCTTCTGATCTAAAACGCCTCTGGCTGCACCAAGCGAATAAATCCATGAACGATTTTATCGGCAAAAAAGTCTTGGGACGCACGCCTGAGAAGGGGGAGCAGCCTAACATCTTGCAAGACTACGCAAATACTTCCTCCGCAGGGTCCATCATCGCTTTTTCCAAATATTCCGACGACATGACGGACGGCGACACGGGCCTCATATGCTCATTTGGCGCCGGATATTCCGTAGGCTCCGTCATTGTCCGTAAACACGGTTAAATATCTTTATAAACAAAGACTTATGCATCTCATCGACGCTCTTTACCCGTTTGGTGGAGCGGTCAACAAGGTGGCCAGAGCGCCCGCGGACAATTCATGTTACCTTCAACCGCTCTTCTATGACGTCCGAGATCCGCACATAAAACGGCCTCACCGGCAAACGCCCCTTCCCGTCAAATTACAGCCTAACCTTTGGAATAATTGATTGGTTCAGGGTCGCCAGCGTCTTGCCCTGTGTTGGGCTTGTCCCGCGTAGCAACCACAGCAAGTCTGGCACTTCATAACGCCTGTCTTTTCGCCGTGCCGCTCGGGACTGGACCAGACCCCATCCCTGCGGCAACGCCTCCACCACATAGTGCAGGCTGGTCGTCAGACGCTTTCATCTTCGAGGTGGAGCTTCATATCCACCAGCACCTGCTGCAAATGCGTTGTCTCTTTGAGCAATCGCTTGGCTTCGTTGACGGTAATTTTGCCGTCTGCGATCGACTCCTGATACTCGCCCATCAGCATCGCAAAACGCTGGCTCAGCGCGATCACGTCCATGTTTACGGTGCCATCGTTGGAATCGTTCGGGCGGCGCTCATCAAACTCCACCCGGGCCCCTGACAGCTCTGCCAAGGCCTGCGTGACGTGTGGGTACCCCGACGCCATTTCAAGCGCTGCAACAGCATCAACGGGCATAAAGCGATCCGCGTGCTCGTCATGGTCAGAGTAATAACGACCCAGGGTGGCTTTCGACTTGCCGGTCACTTCACATGCAGCTTCAACACCCACAGCTTTCACCAAGGCTTCTGTATGCTTCTTCAAATAGCTACCCGCTGCATCCATCGTCATAACCCTTAATCACTGCTGTGCTCGCATAAGCATATAGCCCGCATTTCCATAGACCTAGTGCAATTTCCCCCAAAATTTGTCAATGAGCGCCAGAGCGCCTTGCGCCTCGCCGCCCGGGCCGGATAAATGTCCCCATGGCAAAACTATATTTCAATTACTCGACGATGAACGCAGGCAAATCGACGGTCTTGCTCCAAGCAGCGCATAACTACCGCGAACGCGGGATGGTGCCCTATCTCATCACAGCCCAACTTGATCACAGGGCCGGTGAGGGCCGGATCGCTTCACGCATCGGGATCGGCGAAGACGCGGATACATTTCACACCGACGAAGACCTCTTTGCAAAGCTCGCCAACCGCCTTGAGAGCGGGCCATGCGCCTGCATTTTCATCGATGAGGCGCATTTTCTAAGCGATGCCCAGGTTTGGCAATTGGCACGCGCAGTTGATGATCTGGGTGTTCCCGTCATGTGCTATGGTTTGCGCGTCGATTTTCAGGGGCGCCTTTTCCCCGGTTCCGCAGCCCTGCTCGCGCTGTCGGACGAGATGCGTGAAATTCGTACCATTTGTCACTGCGGCAAAAAGGCGAGCATGGTGATCCGCCAAGACGCCGGTGGAAACGTCGTCCGCGAGGGAGCACAGGTACAGATCGGCGGCAATGAGAGTTATGTCTCCTTATGCCGCCGTCATTGGCGTGAAGCTGTCGGGGACAGCTAAACTGGATTAGGTGGCAGATCGCCGCGCAGGAAAGCTTGTAGATTTTCAACCACTATGCGCCCCATATCCACACGAACCTCCCGTGTTGACGTACCCATATGCGGCAATAGCACCACGTTATCCAGATCGCGCAGAGCTTGTGGAACCTCCGGCTCGAATTCATACACATCAAGACCTGCGCCACCGATCACGCCGCGTTCAAGCGCATCAATCAGTGCCACTTGCTCCACCACATCCCCGCGCGCAATATTGATGAGGCGTGCATGCGGCTGCATGGCCTGAAGGACCTCGGCGTTGATCAGGTGGTGGGTTTCGGGACTGGCCGGAACGGAAGTGACGAGCACATCAACATGGGCGGCCAAATCCTTTAGGTCACTGTGGAAAATCGCATCAAAATCAAGCGCCTTCTCACTCCGCCCAAAGTAACGCACAGCCATGTCAAAGCCAAAGTGGCAGCGCCGCGCAATCGCTTGCCCAATGCGGCCCATGCCGACAATACCCACCGTCTTGCCCGTGAGGTGTAGCCCCAGCATCTGGGTCGGATGCCAACCTTCCCACGCACCCGCACGCACCAACCGCTCCCCTTCGCCAGCACGCCGGGCGCTCATCAGCATCAGCGTCATTGCAATGTCAGCCGTAGCGTCCGTCACCGCCCCTGGTGTGTTGGTCACAGTAACACCCGCAGCTTTTGCGGCAGCCGCATCAATGTGATTATACCCCACACCAAAGTTGGCCAAAACCTTGCACCGCGCATCAGGCACATCCGCAAAGACCTCGGCCGAGAATTGATCACCTAACGTGCACATCACACCGTCAAAGCCACGCAACGCCGCGCGCATCTCATCCCCGTTCATAGGCAACGTTTCATCGCGCCGAGTTACATCCAAACCCTCAAGTAACGCATAAATTTCATCTGGCAACACTCTGCCTATAAGTACTTTTTTCAATGCATTCTCCCACCTAATGGCGTCTCATGATCCGGCCCAACCAATACGATAGCGCCGCCTTCATCCGGCACACCCAGCACCAGAACCTCTGACATAAATGGCCCGATCTGGCGCGGGGGAAAGTTCACCACAGCCATCACCTGACGGCCTATTAGTGCTTCAGGCGTATAGTGATCTGTAATCTGCGCGGAAGTCTTGCGCACACCAATCTCCTCCCCGAAATCGATCCACATTTTGATCGCAGGTTTCCGCGCTTCGGGGAATGGTTCCGCCTTGATCACCCGCCCTGTGCGCACATCGACCTTCATAAAGTCATCAAACGAAATCTCAGCCACGGGCCAACTCCCGCGAGCGATCCGCCGCCGCTGTAACCGCACGGCGCAGGAGCGCGGGAAATCCGTCCTTCTCATCCATCAACACTTCAAGCGCTGCCTGCGTGGTGCCATTCGGGCTGGTTACATTTACCCGCAACTGCGTGGCAGTCTCATCCGATTGCAGCGCCAGTGCGCCTGCCCCCGCAACGGTCGCTTGCGCCAGTTGCATAGACATCGCCTCGGGCAATCCTTGGGCCACACCCGCCGCCGCCAGGGTCTCGATCATGTGAAACACATAGGCAGGGCCAGAGCCGCTCACCCCCGTTACCGCATCGATCTGCGCCTCCTCGCTCAGCCGCACAACTTGACCCACAGCAGACAACAGTACTTCCGCCTCATCTAACCCCGCAGCCCCCGCATTTTCATTCCCGACAATTGCGGTGATCCCTTGCGAGATCGCAGCCGGAGTATTCGGCATCGCACGCACCACAGGCGTCTGCGCCCCCAACGTCTCCTCAAAAAACGAAATCGGCGTCCCCGCCGCAACACTCACAAAGAGCGTTTTGCCATTTCCCATCTGTTTCAACGTGGGCAGGGCATCCGCCATCATCTGCGGTTTCACGGCCACCAGCACGATGGCTGGATCAGAGGGCAAATCGGCATTGATATGCACGCCCGTGCCTCGCAGCCAATCAGAAGGGTACGGGTCTTGAACCCAGACCGACGCGCTCGGCAATCCGCGCGCAAGCCAACCTTCCAGCATGGCTGAGCCCATCTTTCCACAGCCCAGAAGCACTAGTCCGTCTGCCGCGATGCGTGAATTTTCCATGACATTCCCCAAATTACTCAAGGGAAAGAGTTACGCGCGCCCGTAGGCCTCTGCAATGGCGACTTGCAGCGCCTGTTGTGGTGTCCGGTCACTCCAGACCACCAACTGCATCGCTGGATAGTAGCGCTCTGCACTTGTCACTGCTGCGCCGATCATGGTGTCGATCTGCTCGGGCGAGGCGACATGACCACCCGCGAGCACAAGCCCATATCGGTACACCATCATCTGCTGCTCCGCCCAATAGGTAAATGCACCCGCCCAGCAGCGGTCATTCATATCATTGAGCAAGCCATAAAGCGCGGGGATTTTATCCTCCGGAGGCTCCATCTCAAAAGTACAGATCAGGCGCAAAGTCTCATCGAAAGCTGACCACGCCAGCGTGACCTGATAGGTCCGCCATTGGCCCTCAACTTCCATCGCAATCTGCTCGTCAGAGATCCGGTCGAACACCCAATCATGGTGCTCTGCCAAAGTCTCTACGATGTCGATTGGATGCACATCATCTTCTAAATACTGCTCGCTCAGGGCCATTTAGCCACCTCTTTTATTATTACCAGCGCTGTAGGGCATGTCATCTGCCCCCAAGCGTTGGGTGGTCCGCTATAGGACGCGTGTTTGCCTGTGCATCCTACAATATATGGTGGCGGTCACGTAAGGGTCTGGCAAGTCTTTTTCTGGGGATAACCACAATCAACGGTGGATAACCGCAGAATATAGCGAAAATCGCCCGCGAAGGCCCAAGATATCGATGGCAAACATGCTCCAGATACAAAAATCGCCCCGACCAGATGGTGGGGCGATCACGTAACACGCGGCACATAAAACAATAAATCGCGCGGTAGCGCGCCTGTCAGGTCACGATTTGTCGAGCGCATCCAGTCGCGCCTTCAGCGCTTCGTTCTCTTCGCGCGCTTTTTGCGCCATTGCCCGCACGGCATCAAACTCTTCGCGCGTCACAAAATCGCGATCAGCGAGCCAGCGGTCCATCATGCCTTTCATGGCATTCTCAGCCTCGTCCTTGGCCCCTTGTGCAACGCCCATGGCGTTCGTCACAATCTGGCCGAGGTCGTCAAAAATCTTGTTACGGGTCTGCATGTGTTCTCTCCACTCTGTTATCCTTTATATGGGGGGCCGTGCGTCTCCATGCAAGGTTGACATCACCCGCCAGCCGCGCTCAATCACCACATGCATGCTTTGATCCCCTTCCCCGACATCTCGCCCGAGATTTTTTCAATCTCATTGTTCGGAATGACTTTTGCTCTGCGCTGGTACGCGCTGGCCTATATTGTCGGGATCCTTACAGGCTGGCGTCTTGTCCTGCGGGCGGCAAACACACCGGGTTTGTGGCGCGCAGGGAAATCCGTGATGACGGGCGAGCAGATCGAGGATTTGCTCACGTGGGTTATCCTTGGCGTTATTCTCGGCGGACGTCTGGGCTATGTCTTATTTTATCAACCCGCCTACTATCTCGCTAATCCCGGGCAGATATTGCAGGTCTGGCAGGGCGGCATGTCCTTCCACGGCGGCGCGCTTGGTGTCATCATCGCTGCCTTCATCTATACCATGCGCTATAAAATTCCGCGCATCGGCGCTGGTGACCTGGTGGCCCTCGGCATCTTCCCGGGCCTCTTGCTCGGCCGCCTCTCCAACTTTATCAATGCCGAGCTTTGGGGCCGTCCCACCGACCTGCCGTGGGGCGTGGCCTTTCCGACAGAGGCCGCACAATATTGTCCCGACGTGATCGGCATCTGCGCCCGCCATCCCTCCCAGCTTTATGAGGCCGCTCTCGAAGGAATGCTCCTCGGTGCCGTCCTCGTCTGGCTTGCGTGGCGGCGCGGGGCGTTCAAAACACCGGGTCTCATCATGGGGACTTTCCTCGCGGGTTACGGCGTTGCGCGGTTTATGGTCGAGTTTGTGCGCCAACCAGATGCGCAGTTCATCACCGAAGGAAATCCGCTTGGCCTTGCATGGCAAGTGGGTGGCTACGGCCTCACGATGGGGCAAATCCTGTGCCTGCCTATGATCGCCGTAGGTCTCTACTTTATTCTGACCGCCCGCCACCGCACATGAGCCTGCGTGAAATACTCACCGCCCAGATCAGCGCCCAAGGCCCGATGCGGCTTGATGACTATATTTCGATGTGCCTGCTCCACCCCGAGCATGGCTACTATACCACCCGCACCCCTTTTGGCGCGCAAGGCGATTTCATAACTGCACCAGAGATCAGCCAGATGTTCGGCGAGTTGATCGGCCTTTCGCTGGCCCAAGCATGGCTGGACCAAGGCGCGCCCGCCACTTTCACCTTCGCCGAGCTCGGCCCCGGTCGGGGGACGCTTATGGCCGATGCATTGCGTGCGGCTTCCCGCGTGGCGGGGTTCAATGAGGCCGCCCAGATCACGCTGCTGGAAGCCTCTCCCGCCCTGCGTCAAGTACAGGCTGCAACGTTGCACGCTTACGCCCCTAAGTGGATCGACAGTACCGAAGCCCTCCCCGAGCAGCCCACCTACCTCATCGCAAACGAATTTTTTGACGCCCTGCCCATCCGTCAATTTGTACGCGATGGCACCCGCTGGCGTGAACGTCAGGTGGGCCTTGTGGACGGCACACTCGCTTTTGGTCTTGGCCCAGCACAGCCTCAACCCGCCCTCGCGCACCGTTTGGAAGATACACAAGACGGCGACCTCATTGAGGACTGCGCCGCCGCAGCTCCGATTGTCGCTACCCTCTCCGCCCGCATTGCCACACACGGAGGCGCAGCTCTCGTCTTCGACTATGGCGACTGGCGCAGCGTTGGGGACACGCTCCAAGCCGTGCAAGACCACGCCCCCACAAACCCTCTCACCGCGCCTGGCCGTGCAGACTTGACGGCACATGTGGATTTCGAAGCACTCTTGAAGGCTACCGCCCCCTGCACCCCCAGCCGCGTCACGCCCCAAGGGGTCATTCTTGAACGCCTCGGCATCACACAGCGCGCGACTGCACTGGCCAAGACGCTCAGCGGCGACGCGCTTGAGAGCCACATTGCCGCACATCGCCGCTTGACGCACCCTCAGGAAATGGGAAATCTGTTCAAGACTTTCGGAATCGTCCCGAAGGGCGCTGCCATGCTGCCAGGGTTAGAAATATGACGCTAGAAATCCTCACTTCAGACGTGCTGCGCGTGAAGCACGGGTTCTTCACCCGTCGCGGCGGCGCCTCCTCTGGCGTGTTCTCTGGCCTCAACTGCGGCCAAGGCTCCTCCGATCAGGCAGAGGTTGTTGCGATCAACCGCGCACGTGTGGCCGATGCGATGGGCGTGCCCCACGATCACCTTCTTGGCGTGCACCAGATACATTCGGCCACGGTGATCCCTGTGACCACCCCCTACACCGAGAAACCGCGCGCTGATGCGCTGGTTACCGCGACCCCCGGCCTTGCGCTGTCGGTGCTGAGCGCTGACTGTCAGCCTGTCTTGTTTGCCGATGCTGACGCCGGTGTGATCGGGGCGGCGCATGCTGGCTGGCGCGGTGCCCTGGACGGGGTGTTGCACGCGACAGTGGACGCGATGGAGGGTTTGGGCGCCAAACGTGAAAACATCACTGCAGTGATTGGCCCCTCAATCAGCCAGCGTGCCTATGAAGTCGGGCCAGAGTTCATGGACAGTTTCATGGCGGAAGATTCCAACTACGCCCGCTACTTTATCAACGGTGAGGGCGACAGGATGCTGTTTGACCTGCCGGGCTTTGGTCTCAACCGTTTGCGCGCGGCTGGTGTAGGCCATGCGGAATGGACGCATCACTGTACCTTCTCGGATCCGGAGCGATTCTATTCCTACCGCCGGACCACACATGCCAAAGAGGCGGACTATGGCCGCCTGATCGCCGCCATCACCCTGTGATCTGGGCACAATTGGGGCAATTCTGGCCATAGGCCTGCCCCATTCTACGATCCCCTCAGGCGAAACAATCCCCGCCACTGTTGCTCAATCACGCACAATTCGCAGGATTACCCATATTTCCAAGGGCGCTGCCCGAATATGGCCATGCCGCCACATTCTCCATGCGTAACACCGCAAATTTTCCAGAACTTATATCCAAACGCCCAAAACCGGCCCGATTGCTCGGCCATATTAGTCTCAAGCAAGAGCAAACGCTCAGAACAAAAACTGACACCGAGGAACAGAGCCATGAAAACCAACGCACGCTTTATCAAGTCGATTACAAAAGCCGCCGCCGAGAATGACACTGTCATGCCTTGGGCCCGTGGCACCCGCCGCGCCGCATTCATCGCAAAGCGCAACGCAGCCGAGGCAGCGTCACAACGCAAGGTCGCCTAAACCGAAATTATTCCCGACAGCGCCACGTCTCCTCCCCCAGTAGCGCGCTGTCCTGAATCCCTTCCTGCGTCGAATCGCGGGTGGGGATTTTTTGTTTCAAACACGCCTCACAGCTTGGTTCACGGCAAAACCAAAACAGATTGTGGCGGTAATTTCCTAGAATGAAGAAACAAAACCGGTCAAATCAGCGGAATTGACGTGCTAAATGCCCTAAATGTCGTTCAAACTTTGACAAAAAGGCACAATCATGGCGAATTAGGCTCACGAAAGAAACGAAATGACAGATCACGTTATTTCCGTCGTTGTCGGTGGGGGCCGACGAGGGATGTGACAAACCATGATAGGTTACGCACATGACACTGACTGCGACTCCAGCCGCGCTGCGCGGCGCGCCACGTAAAACAGGGTACGGAATGATGAACTCTTCACGTCCCGCCTCCGCGGGCCAAATGGCCCAAGTTCAGATACCAAAGCGCACCTATGAAGTTGCCGCACTGCGCATGGACGGCTCGCTCTATATCGGGCAGAGCACCGCGCCTGCGATCTCGCTGTTTGAAGATGCCTTCTCAGCCATGACCCACGGCAGCCTAGTCCAGACCACCACGGGCCTTATTGCTGTCGAAGATCTCCAGCCCGGTGACATGATTAACACCGCCTCCGGCGAAGCGGCAGAGCTGGCATGGGTCGGGACATCTACATTCTCCCCGATTGAAGCAGGTAAACGCACACCTCTGATCCGCATCATGCCCGATGCTTTGGGCCAGTCGCGCCCCGAACGCTCCCTGACCGTTGGCCCCGGCGCACGCATTTTACACACCCCTGCCGCCCTGCGCGGTTTGGCAGATGGCAGACAACTTCTGACCCCTGCAGCAAAACTGGTGGACGGTGTGAACGTGATTGAGATCACGCCACCAACACCCACACGCATGTTCCATATCTGCCTGTCGCGTCACGCGGTGATCAATGTGGACGGGATTGAGATGGAGACCTTCCACCCCGGTGCGACCGCGCCGCTTGAAGTCGGCCACTCTCTGCGGAATCGCTTCATTTCGCTGTTCCCACGCATCGGCCACCTGTCGGACTTTGGTCCGCTGGCGCACCCACGCGCACCGGAGATGGACGCACACTAAGTCTCTTGAAATTTATCTTCTGAGCGGACTGGTTCTCTATCAGGCCTGAGCGCTCAGTCGTTCCTCCAAAACATCGAAAGGGACGCCAGGATCGTCCTTGGCGTTCCGGATGACCAATGAGGTTTTGACGCTTGCCACGTTTGGCGCAGTCAATAACTGCCCTGTCAAGAAGCTCTGAAAGCTGGACAAATCGGGTGCCACACATTTCAGTACAAAATCCACCTCGCCGTTGAGCATATGGCACTCACGGACCAGTGACCACGCCCGACAACGGTCCTCGAAGGCAGATAAATCCGCCTCGGCCTGACTGCTCAAACCTACCATCGCAAACACTTGAACCTCAAAGCCCAACTCGCGCGCGTCGACGTCCGCATGATAGCCGCGAATGAACCCCTGCTCCTCCAATGTGCGCACGCGGCGCAAACAGGGAGGCGCAGAAATACCAACACGTTTGGCCAACTCGACATTGGTCATCCGCCCGTCCGCTTGTAATTCGGCAAGAATTTTCCGGTCAATCGGATCTAAACGCGCACCTGCCATATGTCCCCCTGCAGCTTTTCGATTGTTATACAGACAACGGCGGACTGCGCAATAATGTTTCGCGCATGCGCAATATTATTCACCGCTTAGGGCTCAATTCGATTTGAACGACGGAAAATTCCAATGCCCAGCACAAAGATGCCGTCCACACTTCATGCAAAACAGCCAAGGGGTTTAAGACCGCACCTGCGGGGTATATATCCAACCGAAACGCAGATTCCCCAGATTATGGATAAGGACGCCCCATGGCCGAGACACGCAAGACCAAGCTTTTGATCATCGGCTCCGGCCCCGCAGGCTACACCGCCGGTGTATACGCCAGCCGCGCGATGCTGGACCCGATCCTCGTCCAAGGGATTGAGCCGGGTGGCCAGCTGACCACCACCACCGAGGTCGAGAACTGGCCCGGCGATACAGAAGTCCAAGGCCCCGACCTTATGCTCCGCATGGAGGCGCACGCAAAAGCGATGGGCACCGAGGTCATAGGAGACATCATCACCAATCTGGATCTGTCCAAGCGGCCCTTCACTGCCACAGGCGACAGCGGCACAACGTATGTAGCCGATGCAGTGGTCCTTGCCACGGGTGCGCGCGCTAAATGGTTGGGCCTTGAGAGTGAAGAAAAGTTCAAAGGCTTTGGCGTATCTGCTTGCGCCACTTGCGATGGCTTCTTCTACCGCGGTCAAGAAATCGTGGTGATCGGCGGTGGCAACACTGCAGTGGAAGAAGCCCTCTTCCTCACCAATTTCGCATCGAAAGTAACCCTCGTGCACCGCCGCGACGAGCTGCGTGCTGAAAAAATCCTCATTGACCGCTTGGAAAAGAACCCCAAGATCGAGCCGCTGTGGTTCCACCAGCTTGACGAAGTCTACGGCACCGATAGCCCGCTAGGTGTCGAAGGAATCAAAGTCAAACACACTAAGACTGGAGAGATTACAGACATTCCCTGCAAAGGTGTGTTCGTCGCCATCGGCCACGCCCCCGCGAATGAGCTGGTCAAGGATACGTTAGAGACCCACATGGGTGGCTATGTCGTGACCAAGCCCGACAGCACGGCCACTTCCGTACCCGGTGTGTTTGCCGCAGGCGATCTGACCGACCACATCTACCGCCAAGCGGTAACAAGTGCCGGCATGGGCTGCATGGCTACTCTTGAGGCGGAACGTTTCCTCGCTGAAGCGGGCGATGAAAAGGGCAAAGACACATCCCTCCCCCTTGGATATGGCGCGGAAGTCACGCAAAACGCCTAATACCGATGCTGGCACGATACCCCCCTGCGGGAGTAATCTCGCAGGTTTTCTCGTCAAAAAGGCAACAATCACATCAATTAGCGCGGATTTGTTTCCACATCGCTAGAATCTTGCCGCATTCAGCTAGTAGGTAGCGCGGGAACGGGCCAATTGTGGCCCCACGACGAGGCCAAGAACATGACAATGCTTAACAACCTTGCTCCTATTCCGGAGCTGTATGTATCCTACGATTCCGCTCAAAAGCTGAAAAACGAAGCTGGCGATTTGGTCAGCCATGATCTGACGCCGCGCCAGATTTGCGATCTTGAGCTTTTGATGAACGGCGGTTTCAACCCGCTCAAAGGGTTCCTGTCACAGGCCGATTATGACGGTGTTGTCGAAAACATGCGCCTCGCCGACGGCAGCTTGTGGCCCATTCCCATCACCCTCGACGTTTCCGAAGACTTCGCCGCCAAATTAGAAGTCGGTCAGGACATCGCTCTGCGCGATCAGGAAGGCGTGATCCTTGCGACCATGACCGTGACCGACAACTGGGTCCCGAACAAAGCACTGGAAGCTGAAAAGGTGTTCGGTGCCGACGATGACGCGCACCCCGCCGTGAACTACCTGCACAACCAGGCGGGCAAGGTCTACCTTGGCGGTCCCGTCACTGGCATCCAACAGCCGGTGCATTACGACTTCAAATCCCGTCGCGACACCCCCAACGAATTGCGCGCCTATTTCCGCAAAATGGGCTGGCGCAAGATTGTGGCCTTCCAGACCCGCAATCCATTGCACCGCGCGCATCAAGAGCTCACGTTCCGCGCCGCGCGCGAAGCGCAGGCAAACCTCTTGATCCACCCCGTTGTGGGCCTGACCAAACCGGGCGATGTCGATCACTTCACCCGCGTACGTTGCTATGAAGCTGTGCTGGATCAATACCCACAAGCCACCACATCCATGTCACTCCTGAACCTCGCCATGCGTATGGCTGGTCCACGTGAGGCTGTTTGGCATGGTCTGATCCGGAAAAACCACGGCTGCACCCACTTCATCGTGGGCCGCGATCATGCTGGCCCCGGTAACAACTCGGCTGGGACCGATTTCTATGGCCCCTACGATGCGCAGGACCTGTTCCGCACGCATCAGGAGGAAATGGGCATCGAGATGGTCGATTTCAAACACATGGTCTGGGTGCAGGAACGTGCCCAATACGAGGCCGTGGACGAGATCAAAGACAAAGACGATGTGACTATCCTCAACATCTCCGGCACCGAACTGCGCCGCCGCCTGCAAGAAGGTTTGGAAATCCCCGAGTGGTTCTCCTTCCCCGAGGTCGTGACCGAGTTGCGCCGCACCAAACCGCCGCGTGCACAGCAAGGCTTTACCGTCTTCTTCACCGGCTTCTCCGGCTCCGGAAAATCCACAATCGCCAATGCCCTGATGGTCAAACTGATGGAGCAAGGCGGCCGTCCCGTCACCCTTCTCGATGGGGACATCGTGCGCAAAAACCTCTCCTCCGAACTGGGGTTCAGCAAAGAGCACCGTGATCTGAACATCCGTCGCATCGGCTATGTCGCGTCAGAGATCACGAAGAACGGTGGCATCGCCATCTGTGCGCCCATCGCGCCCTACGCCACCACCCGCCGCGCGGTACGCGAAGATGTCGAAGCCTTTGGCGCCTTTGTGGAAATCCACGTCGCAACGTCCATCGAGGAGTGTGAGCGCCGTGACCGCAAGGGTCTCTACAAGCTGGCCCGGGAAGGCAAGATCAAGGAGTTCACCGGCATCTCCGACCCCTACGACGTGCCCGCCAGCCCCGAACTGAGCGTCGAAACCGAAAACGTAGACGTCGACAACTGCGCCCACCAAGTGCTGCTCAAACTCGAAAGCATGGGCCTCATCAAAGCCTGATCTTCCCTGCACAAATAGCAAACGGCCAGCCCATCAAGAGCTGGTCGTTTTGCATTTTCGAATATGTGAGCAACCCTCACCCGACCATGAAAACATCGTACCGCGTTGATTTGCCTAATATCTGGTGAGAGCAGGGCCGTATCCCCGCCATCGGGTCCGCCTTCGCAGGCCATTTCAGAACCACCCGTTGCCGCGCATGCGCCAGCGCCACGCGCATCAGGTCGGAAGCATCGTCGTCCGTACCCACAATTTCGCGAACCTGACGCAAGTCCTGTTTCACCAAGGCAGAGTTCTTGCGCGGCGGGTGCATGGGATCAATCAGCACCGCCTCACCCGCCAGCTCCGGCAGCAAGTCCTTAGCATCCCCGTGCAGCAAGGTCATGCGTGACACGATCTCGCGATACTCATCGCCCTGCGCCATCGCCCGTTCTAGCCCTTCGGCCAACAGCGCATGCATCTGCGCCGATCGTTCAATCAACGTGACCTGCGCGCCGAGCGAGGCCAGCAAAAACGCGTCCCGCCCCAACCCCGCAGTGGCATCCACGATTATCGGTGTTTTACCCGCACGCAGACCCATCGCCTTTGGTAAATCCTGTCCGCGCCCCCCGCCAAAGCGGAGCCTATGCGCCACCGGACCGCTGACGAAATCAACACGCAGCGCAGCATCGCTCTGTTTCATGTGCAGCTACCCAAGGTACACCTCACCGGACATTACCAATGCGCCTTGCCCCGATACTTTGACACCAAAAATTGCGTCCCGCGCACCCAAAACTTCAACCTGCGCCTGACCCGGACGACCAAGCCCATGCCCCTGCTCGGCAGTAAAGGTCGGAATCTCAATCAAACCGTGTGCCCAAAGATAGGCGGCCATACACCCCGTCGCAGAACCGGTAAACGGATCTTCGGGCGGGCTCGGCGGCGCGATTAACAAGCGGCTGAACGTATCGCCGACATCAGTCGCGCCCTCTAGGCAAACCCAGAATGGCTCCATAATATCTGTGCTTTCATGGCCCATTGCAGCAGCATAAGCACCTAAAGCATTCACGTTTAGCCTCACCCGCTCCAATGTCGCGCGGTCCTTCACAACCGTGATGCAAAATGGCAGCCCTGTGGAGACAAGTTGGGGCGGGTGGATGATATCAGCGGCCTCCAGCCCGCCAACCTCCGCGACCAGCCCCGCGTCCGCTACTGCGCCAAAAACAGGCGCATTCTGCGTCATGGTCACGTGGTCTCCCTGCACCTCGACAGGTACGAGCCCCGCCCCCGTCTCCAAAACGAGCGGGCCATCGGCAATCATCCCGCGCCTGCGCATCGCCACAACAGTGGCCACAGTTGGATGCCCCGCAAAGGGGATTTCACGGCTCGCCAGAAAATAGCGCACACGGATGTCGGCCACATCGGATGGGCCCGTAAATGTACATTCCACCAATGAGGTCTCGCGCACATAGGCCATGCAGACGGCGTCAGACAGCCCCGCCCCACCGTGCACAACCGCGCACCCGTTTCCGCCAAAAACACTGTCCGTGAACGCGTCCACCCAATCAAATTCAAATGCCATTCACCATCTCCAAATACAAAAGGGGCCGCACATACGCGACCCCTCAAGCATCTCTCACTGACCTCTACGGTCAAGCGTTTTAATGTACCAATACAGGCGCATAATTGTGTTCGCGCGCCAGATCAAAGGCGAGCTTACAGTCCCCCACAAGCGCCAGTTGCTGACCTTCCGCGTTATGCACTGCATACAGCTGGTCCAACCCCTCTGCTTGATCGCGCACCTCGCGGGGCAAATCGGTTACGGCAATTTTCTTAACGTAAACGGTCCGGTCTACCGGTCCTGTCATCGCTGAAGTTTCCATATTTTACCCCTTTCGGATATTGATGGTCTGAACGACCGTTTCAGGTTTGGCTTGGGTCAGGTCCACATGCAGTAGACCATTTTCCATCAGCGCCTCCCCCACTTCGACACCGTCTGCCAGCACAAAACTACGCTGGAACTGACGGCCCGCGATGCCACGATGCAGAAACACGCGGCCGTCGCTGTCTTCAATTTGGCGTCCCCGGATGACCAACTGGCGGTCTTCAACGGTGATCGACAAATCCCCCTCGCCAAAACCGGCCACAGCCAGCGTGATCCGGTAACTTCGCTCGGAGGTCTGTTCTATGTTAAAAGGCGGATAGCCTTCGTTGCCAGATTTAGCGCTGCGTTCCAGCACCCGCTCCAGCTGTTCAAATCCCAACATATGGGGGTAAGAGGCAAGCGTTAGTTTCGTCATCTATGACACGTCCTTATGATCTCAAGCGACAGTCTTGCAACGCCCCGTATCCGGCAACGTCGCTTAACAAATATGGGAAGCCTATCATGCGGGCGCAAGGGCTATGCGGCAATGTCCTTAGCCCTTATGGTTAAAACCGTAAGTACCAGTTGGAATCAGAGTCCCTATGAACGCCCAAGATGATCTGTCGATGAAAAACGATGAGGTGCTGCGGGTAGAGCTCGAAGTATTTCGCAACGAGCACCGCGATCTAGACGATGCGATCAAAGCATTGGGAGAGCGTGGCACCACAGATCAGCTCACCTTGCAACGTCTCAAGAAGCGCAAACTCCTGCTCAAAGACCGCATTGCGCGGATCGAAGATCGCCTTACGCCCGATATCACCGCCTAATCGGAATTCCGCGAAATTCCGACCCCAAAATTTCGTTAAAAATTTTGCATCCCGCACTACATTGCCCCGCCGCACCGAATGGGTATAGTGCGCGCTTATTCTCCTGACGCAAAGGCTATAGGCGCTATGAGCAAACCACCCGTTGGCATTATCATGGGGTCCCAGTCCGACTGGTCCACCATGTCAGAGGCCGCCATCCTGCTCGACGAGCTTGGCATCGCTTACGAGACCCGCATCGTCTCTGCCCACCGCACACCTGACCGGCTGTGGGAGTACGGAAAAACTGCTGTAGACCGTGGTCTCCAGGTCATCATTGCAGGCGCCGGCGGAGCGGCTCATCTGCCCGGCATGATGGCCTCCAAAACCCGCGTACCAGTGATCGGCGTTCCCGTCCTGACCAAAGCGCTCTCCGGCGTCGACAGCCTCTACTCGATCCTCCAAATGCCCAAAGGTTTCCCCGTGGCCACTATGGCCATTGGCGCGCCGGGTGCTGCAAACGCCGCCCTCATGGCCGCCGGCATCCTCGCCCTCCAAGACCCCGCTTTGGCCATCCGCCTCGACACATGGCGCAGCGATCTCTCTGCCTCTATTCCGGAAGTCCCCACAGATGATTAATCCACTGCCCACAGGTGCAACAATCGGCATCCTCGGTGGCGGCCAACTGGGCCGTATGCTGTCTGTTGCGGCTTCCCGCCTCGGCCTGCGCACTCATATCTATGAGCCGGGTCAAAATTCGCCCGCTGCCGATGTGGCCCATGCTGTGACCACGGCGGCCTATGACGACGTTGAGGCACTCACTGCCTTTGCCCGCGCCGTTGACCTAGTGACGTATGAATTCGAAAACATCCCCACCGAGGCACTCGACATTATCGAGGCAATCACCCCCATCCACCCCAACCGCCGCGCCCTCGGCACTTCCCAAGACCGGTTGGTGGAAAAGAACTATCTGCAAGAAATTGGCCTGCAAGTGGCACCCTTCGCCGACATCACAGACGCCGCCAGCCTTGAGACTGCTCTCGTTACCATTGGCACACCCGCGATCCTCAAAACCCGCCGCTTTGGCTATGACGGTAAGGGCCAGTCCCGCCTGAACACACCTGCGGATGCCACCACGGCACTTACCGATATGGCAGGCGCACCGGCGGTCCTCGAAGGCTTTGTAAACTTCTCCGTCGAGATCTCGATCATTGCCGCGCGCAATCCGCAAGGCGAAATCGCCTGCTATGACCCCGGCGAGAACGTCCACCGCAACGGCATCCTGCACACCACAACCGTTCCTGCAAAAATTCCCGCCCGTTTACGCACTGATGCCGTCCTTTTGGCCGCAAAAATTCTCAACACGCTGGACTATGTCGGCGTTATGGGGGTCGAGTTGTTCGTCACGCCTCAAGGTCTCATCGTGAATGAAATCGCTCCGCGCGTGCACAACTCGGGTCATTGGACCCAAAATGGCTGTGCGGTGGACCAATTCGAGCAGCACATCCGCGCCATAGCGGGCTGGCCGCTTGGCGATGGTACCCGCCATTCCGATGTGGTTATGGAGAACCTGATCGGCGACGATATGGACCAAGTGCCAACACTCGCAAAAGAGCCGAGCTGCGCCATCCACCTCTACGGGAAGGTCGAGACGAAGCCAGGCCGCAAGATGGGTCATGTCAACAGAATCAAGACCTGAGCACACAACGGATGCAGGATTTTCCAAAACTCTGACCAAATTTTGCTGAGAATCTGTATCCCGCGTTACGCCATGAACCGCTCGGCAATCTCGCCGCTCATGTAACTTACACGGCCCTGTACCAAAGTGGCGGCCACCCGCAAACTCTCGCGCTCCAGCACCACCATGTCCGCACGCTTACCCGTCTCCAGCACGCCGCGATCACTTAGCCCCAAAACCCCCGCAGGACCCGCCGAGATCAACCCCCACGCCCCCTGCAAGTCCATCATGCCGTTTTGCCACAACATCAAGGCCGCACGCCGCGCACTGGGGTAGTGATAGTCGGACGCAAGTGCCGTGCAATAGCCCATCGCAATGAGATCAACCGCCGAGACATTCAGATTATGCGATCCACCCCGCACAACGTTAGGTGAGCCCATCACGACAATGCCACCATGCAAGACTGCCGCTTCGGCTGCCTCCAACGTTTCGGGAAACTCGGCCACTTGCACGCCGCGCGCGGCCCATGTGGCGCGCCCCTCTGCAGTGCAATCATCATGACTTCCCATGGCAATCCCCAGTTGGCCAAGCTTGGCACACAGCCAATCCAACGCCGCAGGGACGTCATCACTTTCCGCCTCCAGCGCTTGCATCAGCGCAAGATGGGTTTCCGGACTGCGCCGCGCCTTGAGCGCTTGGGACACCAGCCGCCTTGGCTGCACCCCTGCCTGTAATCGCTCGTGGGGCAAGTGATCGTTAAACACGATATACCGCAGACCCCACTCCACCATTTTCTCCGGCAACTCTTCATAGAAATCGAGTAGATGTGTTTCGAACCGCAACTGCCCGCGCAAATCTGTCACCATCGTCGGCCCCAAATCGCGCAAATGCGAGAACACTTGATCCGCAAACTCAAAACTACGCACGCCACCTTCCCAACTCACGAACTGCGCCAGTGTCGCGGTGGTAATTCCGTTCGCCGCCAACTCAGCTTCAACCGCGACAAGCCCCTCGGCCATCTCCTTCATTGCGCCCCGTCGTGGCGCAAGGTGCCGCTCAAACCCGTCGCCATGCACATCTACGATACCGGGCAGCACCAGATATCCGGCAAGATCAACCGCACGGCCCACAGGCGCATCAATAATCACACCATCCGCAAACGACAGCACATCACGGTGCAGCCCTTTCGGTCCCAAAACCTCCGCCCCTGACAAATCAAGGCTTGGCATCGAAAACCTCGATCCCGGGCAAGCAATCTCCGTCAGGACAACCGAACTGTTCCAGCATCGCCCCAAAAAATGTCATGTTCGGATCAAACTTACCCGTCCGCAAAAAAACCACCGTTTGCGAAATCACCCGTGGATTATTCATCATAAACGTATGCGTTACCGGCAGGATCAAATGCTCACGCATACCGTTTAGCCGCGTCGAATAAACCGCAACCTTCCCATCATCCTCCCCCGGCAGCAGAGATGAGAAATAGGGGTTGAGCGATTGCGCCCCCGCAATCACTCCCAAATCGAAATTCGCATCGGGCAGACTGCGCGGCAAAGACGTAGGACCCGTACCCATCTGCATACCCGCAGGCCCGTTAATCCAGTCAAATGCGACCACGTCGCGCAATTCATCCACGATCTCGCTGCCCTGATTGGGCGGCCCCAGCATCACGGCGCGGCCCACACGTTCCGGCCCAACGTCCGCAACCCATTGGCGCAACAGGATACCGCCCATTGAGTGGGTCACAAAATCTACTTTTTCTGTGCCACAAGCGGCCACCGCAGCAGGCAAGGTCTGACGCGTAAGCTCCTCAATCGGGGCCTCCGTTGACGGATATCCAGGCCGCACAACGCGCCAGCCCTCAGCCTCGAGCGCCGCTTCCATCAGGGCAAACGACGTCTCGGTCCGCGCCAACCCGTGCAGCAGCACAACACAGCGCGCTTGCGCCGCATCAGCCATCACAACAAGTGCACATATAATCGCAATCAATCTCATAGGCTGCTATGTAATGCCAATCCGCGCGGTTGTAATCCCCCATCGCCTGTATACTCAAAAGAGGACGCCCCAATGACCCCAACAACGCCGCCGCGCCTCGCCGTGCGTGCCATCATAATGCACCAAGAGCGCCTCTTGCTTGTGAATGCTTGGCCTACTGCCAAGAGCGATCTGATGTGCGCGCCGGGCGGCGGAGTCGAGAGGGGCAGCTCCCTACCCGACAACCTTATCCGAGAGGTTTATGAAGAAACGGGCCTGCACATCGCCGTTGATGCCCCGTGTTTGGTCAATGAATTTCATGATCCGAACGGCAGTTTTCATCAGGTGGACGTCTACTTCCACTGTACACTTGTGAGCGACCCCACACTGGACCACGGATGGGAGGACATTGATGCAATTGTGACGGACCGACGCTGGGTCACACGCGCGCAAATGGCAGATTTGCGCGTGAAGCCAGACAGCCTCGCCGCTGTGGCATGGCGCGACGCAGATGCGCCCATGTACGACCCACTAGAGCCGCTTATCGTTTAGCGGTCACCGACCAGCCAATGCCCCCTACAACCAGAGCGGCGGCAATCATCACAATCGGCGGCACCACCTCCCCCAATAAAACCGCGCCGGCCAAAATGGCAATCACCGGCACGCTCAGCTGAACAACAGCTGCGGTGGTGCCCCGCATTTGTGTCAAAACAGAATACCAAAGCGCATAGCCCAAGCCTGAGGTCACAGCGCCACAAACCACTGCTAAAATGATACCTTGCACATCTGCCTCCAAACCGCTGCGGAACAGGAGCAGCGCCAGCAGGGGCAAGCACAGGATAAAGTTGGCCCCCGTGGTCGCCAACGGATCCGCAGCACCACGCCCTGCAATCGTATAGGCCGCCCACCCCAGCCCGGCGAGGCACATAAGCGCGGCCCCTATTGGATCAGTGGTACTCCCTGCGGTTGGCCAAAGAACGAGAACCAAACCACCAAACGCAATGCCCGCCCCAATCATCTGGCGTACTGTGGGGGCCTGCCCTGTTACCGCAGCATGGCCGAACATCGTGATTTGCGTCACGCCAAACAGGATAAGCGCACCCAGCCCTGCATCCAATGTGAGGTAGGCCAAAGAAAAGCCCACCATATAGGCGGTCAGGCTGACCGCACCCAGCAGACGTACACGGCGAAAAAGCGGAAGGGATGCGCCACGCCACAACGCGATACCCCCCAATATCGTTGCACCCGCCGCGACACGGAGAATGGCAAAAGCACCCGGTCCGATATGTCCCCCCTCTACTGCCGCGCGGGTGAGCAGGGAATTCGCCGCAAAGGCACACATCGTCAGCATGGTTAACAGGATCAATCGCATAGTCTCGACTACCCCGCTACAGATGGAGGTCCAAGCCTAATCTAGGCCCCACCCCTCAACTAAAGATAAATTTATCGTCATCTCCTAAAGTGACAAGCAGCGCTTCAAGATCACTGTGATCCTGCCCTTCAAGGGTTGCATGCTCCGCAGTCATCACCTGCCGAAACTCTCTTTGGAATTAAGAGGAGGCGCTCCCTTGCACGCCGCGGTCCATCAGCATCGCTGTTAGGCCTTGCTTGATCACCTCACGCTCATACGCACCTTGCGCGATCAGATCGCGGTTCTCTGCGGCAGTTTGCATCGCCCCCTCCATTGCAAAACGCTACTGCTCTGCCGTCATCGCCTCTTTTGTCAGAGAATCATGGCAGCCGTTTCGCATGGCCGTGACTGCCGTCTCCATATCCCCATTCCCCGTGATCATGATCGTCGCCACATCACTGTTGAGGTCACTGGCCTGAATGTGCGCAAGCACTTCTAGCCCGCCCCCCCTGCGGCAAACGGTGATCGATAAGGATGAGATGAATTATCTCACGGGCAACCGCATCTTTCATTTCAGTGATGGAGCGTACTTCAGTCAACGCGACCATGAGCATAGTATTCTGAATCATCCGCCAGATTCGAGCGCGGTCAAATGTACCGTCGTCCAGCAATAACGTCTTGATAGTTTTCGGAAACGCCCCGCCTTCAGGGCCAAATACTTCAACTGATAATGACAAGGCTCAAACTCTCCCACAGAACATCACAAAGCCACGGTACCTCCCGCCTGCCTATCAAATGATAAATACGGCCCTGACCAGGGCGCATTTCTTGGGTAAGATAAAAGCCAAAACTATTATAATCAGGGGCTTGAGGAAAAATTACTCAAAAAGGCCACAGCGCAATGCTAGATTCATCTATTGCCTACGGACAACCGTGTTGGATCACGACATCCACACACAATCCGCTGTGGTCAGCCTCCACGTCGGACAATTCAACATGCCCACCATAGTGCTCCGCCAGCTTGCGCACATTGGCCAATCCCATGCCCGTCCCCTCAACCTCGTCACGGGGCCGCAAGGTTGTCATC
>CBDTVN010000024.1:0-28622 GCA_965364195.1 uncultured Sulfitobacter sp.
CACGTATTGCCGGCGTAAACATCCCGACTGCAAAGCGGGTTCCAATCGCCCTCACTTATATCACCGGTATCGGTAACTCTTCCGCAGCATTGATCTGCGAATCTGTTGGCATCGATGTGACGCGTCGCGTCAACGAGCTGTCCGATGCTGAAATCCTGAAAATTCGCGAGCACATCGACGAGAACTTTACCGTCGAAGGTGATCTGCGTCGCGACACACAGATGAACATCAAACGTTTGATGGATCTGGGTTGCTACCGTGGCCTGCGCCACCGCCGTAATCTTCCTGTGCGCGGTCAGCGGACACACACCAACGCACGCACACGCAAAGGCCCCGCAAAGGCCATTGCCGGCAAGAAGAAATAAGGGAGGGCTCAGCATATGGCACGCGAAGCAAAACGCACCAAGAAGAAGGTCTCCAAGAACATCGCAGCAGGTGTTGCGCATGTGAACTCTTCTTTCAACAACACAAAAATCCTCATCTCCGATGTGCAGGGCAACGCTATTGCATGGTCCTCCGCAGGCACGATGGGCTTCAAAGGGTCGCGTAAATCAACGCCCTATGCTGCTCAGATGGCTGCCGAAGATGTAGGCAAGAAAGCACAAGACCACGGCGTGAAAACGCTTGAAGTTGAAGTGCAAGGCGCAGGCTCCGGCCGTGAGAGCGCATTGCGCGCTCTGGCCGCCGCTGGTTTCAACATTACTTCGATCCGTGATGTGACACCAATGGCGCACAACGGCTGCCGCCCACCAAAGCGCCGCCGCGTCTAAGCGACGATCATTCTACTTGGGGTTCGCGTTCCGGCGCGGACCCTGCACGACTTTCTGAAACCTCGGGAGTTTGCTCCGGACGGACATACGGATGCGAACAAGAATGGAGGGACTAATGATCCACAAAAATTGGGCCGAATTGATCAAGCCAACACAGCTTGATGTAAAACCCGGCAACGATCCTACGCGTCAGGCCACTGTGATTGCAGAACCGCTCGAGCGCGGCTTTGGCCTCACAATGGGCAACGCTTTGCGTCGTGTTCTGATGAGCTCGCTGCAAGGTGCCGCGATCACTTCCGTACAAATTGACAATGTTCTGCACGAGTTTTCATCGGTTGCCGGTGTGCGTGAAGACGTTACCGACATCATCCTGAACCTCAAAGGTGTGTCCATCCGCATGGAAGTTGAAGGGCCAAAGCGCCTGTCAATCTCCGCGAAAGGCCCCGGCGTTGTGACGGCTGGCGATATCAGCGAATCTGCTGGCATCGAAATCTTGAACCGCGACCATGTTATCTGCCACCTCGATGATGGTGCAGACATCTACATGGAGCTGATGGTTAACACTGGCAAAGGCTACGTTTCCGCCGACAAGAACAAGCCGGAAGATGCGCCAATCGGTCTTATCCCGATCGACGCGATCTACTCGCCTGTGAAAAAAGTCAGCTATGACGTCCAGCCAACCCGTGAGGGCCAGGTGCTGGATTATGACAAGCTGACGATGAAGGTTGAGACCGATGGTTCCCTGACCCCTGACGATGCAGTGGCATTTGCTGCACGCATCTTGCAGGATCAACTGGGTATCTTCGTCAACTTCGACGAGCCTGAATCAGCGTCCCGTCAGGACGACGATGACGGCCTCGAGTTCAACCCGCTTCTGCTCAAGAAAGTGGACGAGCTGGAACTGTCTGTACGCTCCGCCAACTGCCTGAAGAACGACAATATCGTGTATATTGGCGATCTGATCCAGAAGACCGAAGCAGAAATGCTGCGCACCCCGAACTTTGGCCGCAAATCCTTGAACGAGATCAAGGAAGTGTTGTCAGGCATGGGTCTGCACCTCGGCATGGACGTTGAGGACTGGCCACCGGACAATATCGAAGATCTGGCCAAGAAGTTCGAAGACAACTTCTAAAGCCAAATGGCATTCCCCCGGTGTACGGGGGGTGTACAGGGGGTGCACACACAGCACCCCCTGAAAACCCGGGCAAATCCGCCCCAAGGAGAGTTGGCGCTACGCACGTCAGCCAGACAAAGTAAAACCGCCCGTAGAGGGCATATCTATTGGAGAATTAAAATGCGTCACGCACGTGGTTACCGCCGTCTAAATCGCACACATGAGCACCGTAAGGCGCTCTGGGCCAACATGGCCGGCTCGCTGATCGAGCATGAGCAGATCAAGACAACATTGCCAAAAGCAAAAGAATTGCGTCCGATCATCGAAAAGATGATCACGCTTGCCAAACGTGGCGATCTGCACGCCCGCCGTCAGGCCCGTGCCCGCCTCAAAGAAGACCAGTATGTCACAAAATTGTTCGACATCCTCGGCCCTCGCTACAAAGACCGCCAAGGTGGTTATGTGCGCGTGCTGAAAGCGGGCTTCCGCTATGGCGACATGGCGCCCATGGCGATCATCGAATTTGTGGACCGCGACCGTGACGCCAAAGGCGCCGCAGACAAAGCCCGCGTTGCAGCAGAAGACGCTGCAGAATAGATTATCTCACATCGTTGAGACGGAAGAGCCCTGCCATTTGGCGGGGCTTTTTTGTTTTAGAAAGTGCGCCGTGAGTATTTCTCGCCAAATGAGATAGAGCGGTTGCATGATACGTGGGCCATGCGCATATCTGAGGG
Organism: uncultured Sulfitobacter sp.; assembly: GCA_965364195.1. Classification (GTDB taxonomy): domain Bacteria; phylum Pseudomonadota; class Alphaproteobacteria; order Rhodobacterales; family Rhodobacteraceae; genus Sulfitobacter. The sequence continues at coordinate 2,619 of CBDTVN010000024.1, forward strand.
TATGAAGTATTTTGCCCTTATCCTTGCTCTTCTCGCTGGCCCGCTTAGTGCACAGCAAGTCCCTCAATCAGCCGCTGAAGTTCAGCTTAGCTTTGTGCCAGTGGTCAAGCAGGCGGCTCCTGCGGTGGTTAATATCTACGCAAAGGTCGTGCGTGAAGTGCGCCACACCCCGCTTCAGTCCGATCCCTTTTTTGAGCGGTTTTTCCGTGATCCGTTAACGGACCCGAAGCCGCGTGTGCAAAATTCCCTTGGCTCTGGTGTGATCCTATCTGAGAACGGCATTGTGGTGAGCAATTATCACGTGGTGGGCATGGCCACAGATATCCGTGTGGTGCTCAATGACCGCCGCGAATTTAGCGCGCGTGTTTTGCTCGGGGATGAAGAGAGCGATCTGGCGATTCTCAAAATTGATGCCCCTGATCCGCTGCCCTTCTTGCCGCTGCGTGCCAGTGACACGATTGAAGTGGGCGAGCTGGCTTTGGCCATTGGTAATCCTTTTGGGGTTGGGCAAACTGTCAGCAGTGGCATCGTATCAGGACTGGCGCGCTCTGGCGGCTCTGGCGGGCGGGGGCGTGGCTATTTCATTCAGACTGATGCCCCGATCAATCCTGGCAACTCTGGTGGTGCGCTGGTCGATATGGCGGGCCAGCTTCTTGGGGTGAACACGTCTATTCTAACCCGCTCGGGTGGCTCAAATGGGATCGGTTTTGCGATCCCTGCTGATCTGGTTGCCGCATTTTTGACGCAGGCGAATGCGGGGGCAGAGGCTTTTGGTCGGCCATGGGCAGGAATCAATGGCCAGCCTTTGGATGCTGATATGGCCGCAACACTGGGTTTTGATCGATCCGGTGGGATCATTATCTCGGGATTGCACCCGGTCAGTCCGTTCCTGGAAGTGGGGCTGGAGGTAGGAGATGTGATCCTGAGCGTTGAGGGCCAGCCGGTGAACACACCTTCTGAGATGATTTACCGTATGAGCGTGGTTGGCCTCGGGGCGCAGGCCGATGTGACATTTAGCAGGGGCGGGGTTGAGCAGCGCACGAAAGTCGCATTGATTGCTGCGCCAGAAACGCCGTCGCGCGACCAGTTGGTGCTGCCGCGGCCCAGCCTGCTGCCGGGCTTGACGCTTGCGCGGATCAATCCTGCGGTATTGTCAGAATTGAACCTGCCCTTAGGCGTTGAGGGCGTGGCAGTTATGGATGTTGGGCGTTTTGCAGCGCGCACCGGGCTGCGGACGGGTGATGTGATTGTGGAGTTGAATGGCATACCGCTGGCCCATCCCGATGAAGCGGCCGCGATTTTGGTTGGTGATGTGCGGCGTATAGCGATGGTGGTACAGCGCGGGGCGCAACGTATCTCTATCCAGTTCAGGGGGTAGCATGGCTGATCTATTTGGCGGGTCTGCCGCCCCCGTCGAGAGTGGTCATCGCCCGCTAGCAGATCGTTTGCGGCCCAAGGCACTAAGCGAAGTCATCGGGCAAGCCCAGATATTGGGGCCAGATGCGCCCCTGACCGTAATGCTGGGGTCTGGCACACTTGGGTCATTGATTTTCTGGGGACCGCCCGGTGTGGGCAAGACGACGATTGCGCGTTTGCTCGCAGATGAGACGGATCTGCATTTTATCCAGATCAGTGCGATATTTAGCGGTGTGCCAGAGCTGCGGCGCGTGTTTGAAGCGGCCAAGATCAGGCGACAGAATGGACAAGGGACACTGTTGTTTGTCGACGAAATCCACCGCTTTAACAAAGCGCAGCAAGACGGATTTCTGCCGCACATGGAGGATGGGACGATCCTGCTGGTGGGGGCCACGACCGAGAACCCTAGCTTTGAGCTGAACCGCGCTGTCCTGAGCCGCTCGCAGGTGTTGGTGTTGGAGCGTTTGGATCAGGAAGACTTGAAAAAGCTGGTAACGCGTGCGGAGGAGGAGCTGGAGGTAAAGCTGCCTCTGGACAAGAGCGCGCGGCAGGCATTGTTGGACATGGCAGATGGGGATGGGCGCGCCTTGCTTAACCTGATCGAGCAGGTTGCCGCGTGGAAAGTCGATGCGCCGTTGGACACTGCGGCACTTGGCAAAAGGCTGAGCAAGCGCGCGGCACAGTATGACAAGGGTGGGGATGAGCATTACAACCTGATCTCGGCGCTGCACAAATCTGTGCGCGGTAGCGATCCTGATGCAGCGCTCTATTGGTTTGCGCGGATGCTGGAGGGTGGCGAGGACCCACGCTTCCTTGCCCGCAGAATCGTGCGCATGGCGGTTGAGGATATTGGCCTGGCCGATCCGCAGGCGCAGGCAGTTTGTTTACAATGCTGGGACACCTATGAGCGGTTAGGCTCTCCCGAGGGGGAACTGGCGCTGTCCCAAGCGGTGATTTATCTGGCCCTCGCGCCGAAGAGTAACGCCAATTACGTGGCCTATAAAGGCGCGCGCAATGCCGCCAAAGCGACTGGATCAGAGCCGCCGCCCAAGCATATCCTCAATGCTGCTACGGGCATGATGAAGGATCAGGGGTACGGCAAAGGTTATGCCTATGATCATGATGCCGAGGACGGGTTTTCGGGGCAGAACTACTTTCCCGACGGGATGGAGCGGCCTGCGCTCTATCAACCGGTGGAACGTGGGTTCGAGCGGGATTTGAAAAAGCGGCTGGAGTATTTTGCCAAGCTGCGCATACAGCGAGAGAGTTGACTCTGCTCTGCGTGCGGGCGATGGGGAGCCATGATTTCAACTGTCTCCCTTGTCGCCTTGGGTGGTGCTATCGGCGCTGCATGCCGCTTTCTGATGGGCGTTGGCATGATGCGTTTGACTGGGCCTACTGATTTTCCAATCGCGGTGCCGTCGATCAACATGGTCGGCTCGTTCCCGATGGGCGTGTTTGTGGTTGCTGCCGCGCAAAAGGGGCTATGGATCGCCAGAGGGGTATTCGCATGAGCCAAGTACAAATGATTACAGTAGCTGAAGGTGACGGGGATCAGCGGTTGGACCGTTGGTTCAAGCGTGTCTTCCCGCAGATACCGCAGGGGCGGATCGAGAAGATGTGCCGGAAGGGCGAAATCCGTGTAAACGGAGGCCGTGTTAAAGGATCCACCCGCGTTGAAGTGGGGCAGGAAATCCGCATTCCGCCATTGCCTACGGGGGACGCGCCACCACCGCCGAAGCGTACTAAAGTGACTGAAGCAGAGGCCAAGATGATCCGCGCTTGTGTGATCTACCGCGACGATCACGTGATCGCGCTGAACAAGCCGCCGGGTTTGCCCGTGCAGGGCGGATCAGGGCAGGGGGAGCGGCATGTTGATGCCCTCGCCGAGGCGCTGATGTTTGATCTCGATGAGAAACCGCGCCTTGTTCACCGCTTGGACAAAGACACATCCGGTGTGCTGGTACTTGCACGCACGCGGGAGGCGGCCAAAGCGCTGACGGCGAATTTCCGGCACCGCGAGACGCGCAAGATTTACTGGGCTGCTGTCGCAGGTGTGCCGCAGCCGCGTAATGGCACGATTAAATACGGTGTTGTCAAAGCGGGTGGTCATGGCCCAAACGGCGAGGGCGAAAAGATGCATGCGGTCCATCCGCGTGATGTCGACAGTACCGAAGGTGCAAAGCGCGCCACGACGGATTACACCGTGTTGGAGCAGGCAGGTACGCGGACGGCATGGATGGCGTTGAGCCCAGTGACAGGCCGTACTCACCAGCTGCGTGTTCATATGGCTGAGATCGGGCATCCGATCATTGGGGACGGCAAGTACGGCGGCTCTGGTCAGGAAAATATGGGCGACGGTTGGGGTGCGCAATTGGGTGGTGACATCTCGAAAAAGCTGCACCTGCACGCGCGGAGCATAACGATCCAGCACCCTGCGACGAAAGCGATGCTCAATCTGGTTGCACCGCTACCCGAACATATGCAGCGCACATGGGACACGTTCGCGTGGTATACGAAATTTGCACCTGCCGATCCGTTCGGGGATGACTGGGGATGAGCGATACGCCTTTGCGGCTGGTGATCTTTGATGTGGATGGCACATTGGTCGACAGTCAGGCGGATATTCTAGGTGCGATGCATTTGTCATTTGCGGCGCAGGGTCTTGTGACGCCTGCACGCTATCTCGTGCTCGGCGTTGTCGGCCTATCGCTGGATGTACTGATGCGCGAGCTTGCACCGGATGCTGACGTGGCGACGCAGGCGCGGCTGGTTCAGGGGTACAAAGATGCCTACATGGCGCTGCGGGCAGAGCAGGGGAGTGAGGTGTCCTCGCCCTTCTATCCCGGTGCGCGTGAGACATTGGAGGCGCTCCATGCGCAGCCCCACACGCTGCTGGGCGTAGCGACGGGCAAATCGCGACGCGGATTGGACAAGTTGCTCGAGGCACATGACCTGAAGGGCATGTTCATTACGCAACAGGTCGCGGATTTTCACCCCTCCAAACCGCACCCTGCGATGTTGCTTGAGGCGTTGAGCGAGACAGGTGTTGATGCGACCAATGCGGTGATGGTGGGCGATACCAGTTTTGATATGGATATGGCACATGCGGCAAGCATCACGGGAATCGGTGTGCGCTGGGGGTATCATCCGGCGGCGCGGTTAACGGCGGCCCGGCATATGTTGGACAGTTTTGATGCGCTGCCCGCGCTTCTGGGCACGATCTGGGAGAATTGAGAGCATGAGCGAGTGGAAAGCAAAGCGGTTCTGGAAAGCGGCATCTGTCGTGGAGGTCGAGGGGGGGTTCACAATTGAGCTGGACGGGCGCGGTGTCAAAACGCCTGCAAAACAGGCAATGCGCGTTCCAACCCATGCGATGGCATCTGCGATTGCGACCGAGTGGGACGCCCAAGTTGATGTCATCAATCCAAATACGATGCCAGTGACCAAGACGGCAAATGCGGCGATTGATAAGGTTACAGTGCAGCACGGGGAAGTCGCAGAAATGCTAGCGGCCTATGGCGACAGCGATTTGCTGTGCTACCGCGCTGAGGCGCCAGAAGAGCTTATCGAGCGTCAAAACGAGCAGTGGAACCCAATGCTAGACTGGGCAGCGGAAAAATTGAATGCGCGTCTGCACCCGCGTACCGGTGTGATCCACGCCCCGCAGGCTTCGGCGGCAGTAGAAGCGTTGAGCATCCGTACGCACGCGCTTGACTCGTATGAACTGGCCGCTTTTCACGATCTCGTGAGCCTGTCCGGCTCGCTTGTGCTTGGATTTGCAGCCGCGTTGGGTGCGCGCCCGGCCGATGAGTTGTGGACCATTTCCCGTCTTGATGAGCTGTGGCAGGAGGAGCAATGGGGCAAGGACGACGATGCGACCGCCTTGGCCCAGATTAAGCGTGACGCATTCTTGCACGCAAAGCGGATGTTTGACTTGTCGCAAGCGCAGTAGCCTTTTTGTCTGCTTTCCCTTTGGTCAACGGGCGTATCTCCTCGCTTTTCGCCCCTGAAACCCTTGACGTTCACGCGAGAATCCGCTCACACTTGGTGCCACTATGCAGCTCTACCGTGCAAAGTATCACCCCGGCGCTCAACGCTCCGGTTTTATCGACCCGTTAAGTGGTGGAAAATCAGGAAGAGGTAACAATGAAAAAATCAATTATTCTAGGCGCGCTCACGATCGCTGGTCTGTCTGCTGGTGCAGCGGCCGCCGGTACGCTTGACGACGTCAAAGCACGCGGCACACTGAACTGCGGTGTAACAACCGGTCTCGTCGGATTTGCGGCTCCGGATGCAAATGGCGAATGGCAGGGCTTTGATGTTGCAGTTTGCCGCGCTGTTGCGGCGGCTGTTCTGGGCGATGCGACTGCTGTCGAATTCGTACCAACAACCGGTAAAACACGCTTCACCGCTCTCTCCTCCGGAGAGATCGACCTGCTGGCGCGTAACACTACATGGACAATGTCCCGCGACACCGACCTGAAGTTCGATTTCGCCGGCGTTAACTACTATGACGGTCAGGGCTTCCTTGTCCCCAAAGAGCTGGGCGTTTCTTCCGCAAAAGATCTTGATGGTGCAACTGTTTGTATCCAGACTGGCACAACAACCGAGCTGAACCTGGCCGACTTCTTCCGCGCCAACAACATCTCGTATGAGCCAGTGCCAATCGAGACAAATGCAGAAGGCACCCAGCAGTACCTTGCCGGTGCATGTGACACGTACACAACCGATGCTTCTGGTCTGGCGTCTACACGTGCGACATTCGAGAACCCTGATGAGCACATTTTGCTGCCAGAAATCGTATCCAAAGAGCCACTTGGCCCGCTGGTACGTCACGGTGACAACGAATGGGGTGATATCGTTCGTTGGACACTCAATGCACTGATCACAGCAGAAGAGCTGGGCGTTTCATCTACAAACGTTGCAGAGATGGCAACATCCACAAACAACCCTGAAGTAGCACGTCTGCTTGGTACCGAAGGTACATTGGGTGCGATGATCGGCCTTGACGCAGAATGGGCCAAGCGCGCGATTGAGACACAAGGTAACTACGGCGAGATCTTTGCCAAGAACATCGGCGAAGAAACACCAATTGGTCTGGCGCGTGGTTTGAACGCACAGTGGACAGACGGCGGCCTGCTGTACTCACCACCATTCCGTTAAATTGCTAAAGCCGAGGGGCGCAGGACATCCTGCGCCCCTTGTGCATTTCGACCACACGACCAAATAGATGATCCGGTACAGACGTCAAAAGACGCAAACCAACAGCCGGAACCACGGGGATACATGACATGTCGACACTCTCAGACCCACCAAAGGGCGCATTCCGTCTTTCTATGCTGTTGAACGATTCGCGCTACCGATCACTGACATTGCAAGCTATCGCGGCTATTGTGTTGGCGCTGATCATATTCTTTCTGGCAAACAATGTTGCAAACAACTTGGCCCGTCTTGGGCTCGACATTGATTTTGAATTCTTGGGCGCGCCTGCTGGGTACGACATTAACCAGCGGTTGATCGATTACACCAGCCAATCTTCGAATTTGCGCGCTGCATTCGTTGGTATTCTAAACACTCTGCTTGTTGCGGTTCTTGCTTGTATTACAGCAACGGTTTTGGGCGTATTGGCAGGCGTTTTCCGGTTGTCCAACAACTGGGTCGTTAGCAAATTGATGGCCGTATACGTTGAGATATTCCGCAACATCCCCTTGCTGATCTGGATTTTGGTCATTTACGGTATCATGACTGTCGTCCTGCCAGCGCCGAATACGTTCCGTGGTGATGATGCTACGTCATCAATGTTCTTGGGGATATCCGCATTCACCAATCGAGGCGTCTACATTCCCGGGCCAGAATTTTCGCGCATATTTGGTGAAACGGGCATTTTGTCAGCTGCGATCGGCTGGTTGATCGCTTTGGCAATCCTGATCGGATCGTTTTTTGGTGCACGTGCTGTCACCAAACGCGCGACCAGTATCCAAGAAGCGACAGGCGAACGTCCCGCAACCCTAATCACGAACCTTGCGATTTGGTTCTTGCCGTTGATTGCGTTTTTCATCGTTACTGGCCTGAATTTTGATATTCCCGAACTTAAAGGGTTCAACTTTAAAGGTGGCGTTAAGATTGGTGCACCGCTGATCGCACTTTGGCTTGCTTTGTCGGTATATACCGGCGCTTTTATCGCCGAAAACGTCCGCGCGGGTATTCAAGCAGTCTCAAAAGGTCAAAGCGAAGCTGCTGCTGCATTGGGCATCCAGTCTGGATTGATAACAAGGCTCGTGGTTCTGCCACAGGCGCTTCGCATTATCATACCGCCAATGATTTCAAATTATCTGAATATCACTAAGAATACGTCCCTTGCGATTCTGGTAGGTTACGCTGATGTGACAGCCACGTTAGGTGGTATTACCTTGAATCAGACGGGCCGCGCCATTGAGTGTATTGTTCTGTTGATGCTCTTCTATCTGGTGATTTCTTTGACCATCTCCGGTCTCGCCAATATTTATAACAACTCAAACAACCTGAAGGAGCGCTGAGCAATGTCAGATCAATCTGCTAATGCTGTCGCCTTTGTGCGCACAGAAACTGTGCCAGCCTCTCCCCCGCCGTCTAATTCGAGTGGGCCGGTGAAGTGGCTTAAAGATAACTTATTTGCTGGCGTTGGAAATTCGATCCTAACGGTAGTAGCGCTCTTGGTGATCTATATGATCTTATCCAAGACGGTGCCTTGGCTTTTGAACGGGATTTGGGACGCACCGACGCTGTCCGCGTGCCGCGAAATTCTGGATGGGACGACGGGTGCATGTTTTGCTGTGATAAGTGAGCGGTGGAACCAGTTACTCTTTGGTTTCAAGTATCCGAGTGAGCTGTATTGGCGTCCTGCACTTGCACTCGCATTACTATTTTTCGCCGCAGCACCCGTGTTGTTCTTTGACCTGCCACGCAAGCTGCTGATCTTTACCGGCCTCTACCCGTTCATTGCGTTTTGGTTAATCTGGGGCGGTCCTGTCTTTTACCCTGTGCTTGCTCTCGTTGGCCTTCTTGTCGCTTTTTACGTCTTTTCCCGTTTTGAAAAATCTAACTTTGCATTGGCCGTTATCTTAGGGGTCATCGCTGCGGTTGCCGTTTGGTCGGTTTCCAAACTCGTCGGTAGTGAGAGTGCACTGCTTGCTGTCGGTCATATTACAGCAGTTCCAAGCCGTGATTTGGGTGGCTTTATGCTCAACATGATGCTCGGCGTTAGTTGTGTGTCGTTGTCGCTGCCCTTGGGGATTGCGTTGGCTTTGGGGCGCCAGTCCTCGATGCCGTTCATCAAGTGGGTCTGCGTGATCTTTATTGAATTTGTTCGAGGTGTTCCTTTGATCACCTTGTTGTTTGTCGCCAGTGTGATGCTGTCATATTTCTTCCCACCGGGATCGGGCGTAGATTTGTTCATCAAGGTGATGATCATGATCACGTTGTTCTCTGCGGCGTATATCGCCGAGGTGATCCGTGGCGGCCTGGCCGCGCTGCCCAAAGGACAATATGAGGCGGCTGACAGCCTCGGGCTTGATTATGCGCAGGCGATGCGTCTGATTGTCTTGCCTCAAGCACTCAAGATTTCCATTCCAGGGATCGTGAACGTTGCTGTGGGCCTTTTCAAAGACACCACATTGGTTTCCGTCATTTCTATGTTCGACTTGATCGGCATGATCCGCGGTCCAATTTTGGCATCGACAGAGTGGGGTGGCGTCTATTGGGAGCTGTTCGGCTTTGCCGCGTTGCTCTTCTTCGTCGTGTGTTACGGCATTTCGCAATATTCGCAGTGGCTCGAGCGCCGTCTTGCAACTGATCATCGTTAAGGAGGGTTGAGCCATGGCTGATTCCGCAAAACTACAAGTATCCGACGAAGTCGCGATCTCTATTCAGAACATGAACAAGTGGTACGGCACGTTCCATGTGTTGCGCGACATTGATCTGACGGTGCACAGAGGGGAGCGCATTGTTGTCTGTGGTCCATCTGGGTCGGGCAAATCGACGCTCATCCGCTGCATTAACGCACTGGAGGAGCACCAGAAGGGGTCGATCGAGGTGGATGGCACGTCTCTGTCCTCGGACCTCAAGAACATCGACAAGATCCGATCTGAAGTGGGCATGTGCTTTCAGCACTTCAACCTGTTCCCGCACCTCAGCATCCTCGACAACCTGACGCTTGCACCGATCTGGGTCCGTAAAATGCCCAAGAAGGAAGCGGAAGAAATCGCGATGCACTATCTCGAGAAGGTGAAAATCCCTGATCAAGCCGATAAATTCCCCGGCCAGCTTTCTGGTGGTCAGCAGCAGCGTGTGGCGATTGCCCGCTCGCTCTGCATGAAGCCGCGGATCATGTTGTTTGATGAGCCGACCTCGGCGCTTGATCCCGAGATGATCAAGGAAGTTCTGGATACGATGATCGAGCTTGCGGAAGAAGGCATGACGATGATCTGCGTGACGCACGAGATGGGCTTTGCCCGTCAGGTAGCGAACCGCGTCATCTTTATGGACCAAGGTCAAATTGTTGAGCAGAACGAACCGGAGGAGTTCTTTAACAACCCGCAAAGCCCGCGGACACAGTTGTTCTTGAGCCAGATTCTGGGCCACTAAGCCCTAAATATCAATAAAGGTTGAAGGGCGGGGGGAAACCTCCGCCCTTACTGTATTAGGGTGCGGGGAAGGGTGAAATGCACTGTGGTGCCACTTGCCATCTCTAACGCGCGCCACGTCTCGATCTCGAAATCGGCGACCAGTGTCGCGCAGGTGGGAAATGCGTGGAACTCAGGCTGATCAGGGGCAGTCTTGAGCAAACGCTCGGCCAGAATGGCTGTTCCGGGATTATGGGCGACCATGAGAATACAGTCAGCGGTCTGCTGCCGAAGAATGCGGGCCATAACATCGGCTTCGGCGAGATAGAGGTTGCGGCTGTAGGTCGTTGGTGTGTCGGGTAGCTTCAAGAGCCCAAGTGTTTCTTGCGTACGGGCTGCATCAGAGCAAAGGATGTGGTCTGGATAGAGATCTTCCTGACGCAGCCATTCTCCCATCGCAGTAGCACTTTTAATGCCCCGCGCATTCAGGCTGCGCTCATGATCTGACGCGGTGAGGTCGGACCAGTCCGATTTGGCGTGGCGCATCAGGATCAGGCGTTTCATGCTCAGGGTCTACTTTCGGCGAAAGGGAAGGGACAAGGACCACAAGAAGTGGCTGGGGTGTTCGTCGTGCCACTGCAGCCCGACTTCCATCTTGCCATGGCCGCCTGCAGGCTGCGCGATGTAGGTGCCGAACATCTGGCCCCAGATCGAAAGGGCAAACCCATAATTGCTGTCATGCTCGCTGCGGTGCGCGGAGTGATGAACACGGTGCATGTCGGGTGTAACAAGCACGCGGCGTACAATCGCATCAACATGCGGGGCAACCGGATGTTGGCACGGTTAAACATCGCCGTCCCGTTGAGCAGGGTTTCGAATATGATGACCGCAATCGCAGCAGGTCCAAGCGCATAGATCAGCCCAATTTTGAGCAGCATCGAGAGTGCAATTTCAACGGGATTGAACCGTATAGCCGTCGTCACATCCATCTCCACATCTGCATGGTGCAAGCGGTGTAAACGCCACAGCAGCGGTATTTTGTGCGTGACTAAATGCTGGGCCCAGATGGCACAATCGAGGATCAGAACGGCAAGCGTGACCTCGATCCAGCTTGGCCAGTCCAATGAGTTGAATAACCCCCAACCTTGGGCCTGTGCGTCGACAGCGGCGCCCACAGCTAGCAGAGGCAAGACGAGGGCCATAGCGCGCAGCGTCACTGTATTGAGGATGGTGATGCCACAATTCGTCATCCATCGGCGTCGTGGCGATTGACGGCGGATGCGCCGTGGCGCGTAGACTTCTATCAGTGCCAGCAGGGTAAAAAGCCCCAGAAACACACCAAGCTGTATGACGCCCTCATTTTCCATCACGCATTTCGAATGATCGAGCCTGCGCCATGCTCGGTGAAGAGCTCAAGTAGACAGGCATTTGGGGCGCGACCATCGAGGATAACAGTCGCACGCACACCCGCCGCAAGTGCATCAAGTGCTGTTTGCGTCTTGGGGATCATACCGCCGGCAATTGTGCCTTCCGCAGTCATCACTTTGATTTGTTCTGGTGTCAGTTCGGTCAGCACTTCGCCAGCGGCATTTTTGACACCGGACACATCTGTCAAGAGCAGCAGGCGATCCGCTTTGAGCGCGGCAGCAATTGCCCCCGCAGCGGTGTCGCCATTGATATTAAATGTCTCACCCTGCATTCCCATGCCAAGCGGGGCGATTACAGGGATCAGCTCTTTGTCTGCCATGTCCAAAAGTAGCCGCGGATTCACTTGTGTGGGTTTGCCCACAAGGCCCAACTCTGGATTTTCCGCGTCACAGATGATCAGGCCACTGTCCTTGCCTGACACACCAACCGCACGGCCCCCCTGCGCAGAAATTGCTTGCACAATCTTCGCGTTGACCAAGCCGGAAAGGACCATCTCTACCACTTCCATCGTCGCGGCGTCAGTGATGCGTTTGCCGTTCAGAAACTCTGATTTAATATTCAAACGTCCCAGCATATCGTTGATCATCGGACCACCGCCGTGGACGATCACTGGGTTCACACCCACTTGGCGCATCAGGACAACATCGCGCGCGAATTCGGCCATGGCCTCATCGCTGCCCATGGCATGGCCGCCAAGTTTGATGACAACGGTCGCATCATTGTAGCGCTGCATATATGGCAGCGCCTGTGAGAGTGTGGCGGCTGTGGCAGCCCAATCGCGGTTCATTTGCTGTTTTCTCATATTGCGTGTCCCAATCATATTGGGCAGCATAAGCGCTTATTCCAGCGTGGCAATGACCGAGCGTAGGGTCGGAATTCCCCACCCCTTTTCAGAGGAAGTCACGATGATCTCGGGGTAGGCGGCAGGATGCTTGCTGAGTGCTCCGCGCACTTGATCAAGCACAGCTTCGCGCTCCTTTTCCTTAACCTTATCGGCTTTGGTCAGGATCGCTTGGAACGTCACCGCGGCACTGTCGAGCAGGCTCATAATCTCGTCATCTACCTTTTTTACGCCGTGGCGCGCGTCAATAAGGACGAAAGCGCGGCGCAGTGTCTGGCGGCCTTGGAGGAATTGTTTCAGCAAACGCTGCCACTTTTCGACAATGGGTAGGGGCGCATTCGCATAGCCATAGCCCGGCAAATCAACGAGATAGAGATCGTCACCGGCGGTGAAATAGTTGATTTCCTGCGTGCGGCCAGGGGTATTAGAGGCTCGTGCGAGTGCCTTCATTCCCGTCAGGGCATTGATCAACGTCGATTTGCCTACGTTCGAGCGGCCCGCGAAACACACCTCAAGGCGGTCTGCTTCTGGCAGGCCGGACATGGCAACGACGCCTTTCACGAATTCGGTCTGACCTGCAAACAACAGGCGCCCCTGTTCCAAAGCTTGCGCATCAGGTTCTTCGGCGAGGGGGAAGGGTAGTTGCATTAAACAAGCTCCAACTGGTCGCCGATGGCGACAATGCCCGTCTGGACGACGGTTGCGTAAATGCCAAAATTCTGATGACCGAAAGTATTGAGTGCCTTTAGGGTGTCGACGTCGCGCACGCCCGTATCTGTGTTTGCCGTCGTAGCCTTGCACCGAACGATGCGTTCTTCGATCCGCAGTTTCGCGGTCCCCAAGTGCAATTCACGTCCCATCCAGTCAAACTCTTCCCAGCTGGCCGCTCCGTCAAACCAGATGTTGCCGCGCCAGCGCTGGGGTTGGAGAGGCGACTGTGCTATTCCTTCAACAGCCACATGTGAGGCGTGGTTGCAGAGTGAAATTGATGCAAACCGAGTGTCGGTAAAACCGCGGTTGTCCAAACGGAACACCTGCGCAGGTTGCGGGCGGTTAGGGGCTGCCAGCGGGCTTACCCAAGCGAGCAGTGCGGCTTTATCTGTATCAGGCTGAACGGTCAGGCTTGGCTGTTCAGGGTGATGTAAAGTGATGGTTTCAGAAGCCTCATCCAGCTTGGCGGTGATCGCCATGAGAGAAGGGGATTGTGACCCTCTATTGAAGTTCTGGCAGGCCGCCCATTCTGATCCGTCGGCCTTCGCCGCGTCATGGGCAATAGCCCAAAGGCGATCATAGGGCATCGATTGCCCTGTGGTCAGCGTGACACGCTCTAGCGCCTCACACCCATGGCTTTTGATCGGGTGACGCCAAAGCGCCGTAACCTTCATCACTTTTTAGGCTCGGCTTTTTTCTTGCGACCAAAGCCCCCTTTGATGTTGCCCAGCAAGTCTGGCTTATAGCCCTGACTGCGCATGATCAGATATTGCTGGGTAAAGGTGATCGTGTTGTTTGCGATCCAGTAGACGACCAGACCCGAAGCAAAGCTGCCGAGCATGAACATGAAAACCCATGGCATCCAAGCAAAAATCATCTGCTGTGTTGGATCTGTGGGTGCCGGGTTCAGCTTTTGCTGGAGCCACATTGATATCCCGAGCAGCAATGGCAGGATGCCGATGAAGGCCAGCGCCATAATGCTGCCTGCGTCCGGTGTGCCCCATGGAAACAAGCCGTAGAAGTTAAAGATCGAAGTTGGGTCAGGCGCGCTGAGGTCTTGGAAGGGACCAAAGAACGGTGCATGACGCAACTCAATCGTGACGAAGATCACTTTGTATAAAGAGAAGAAGATCGGGATCTGCATCAGGATGGGCAAACAGCCTGCGGCAGGGTTTACCTTTTCCTTTTTGTAGAGCGCCATCATGCCCTGCTGCATCTTTTGCTTGTCGTCTCCAGCTTCTTCCTTGAGCTTTTCCATTTTTGGCTGAAGCTCTTTCATCTTGGCCATTGAGACGTAAGATTTATAGGCGAGTGGGAACAGCAGCGCTTTGATCAGGAGCGTCAAAGCGATGATTGCGATGCCCATGTTTCCGATAAGCAGGTTGAGCTGGTGCAGCAGCCAGAAGATCGGCTTTGTCAGAAATGCGAACCAGCCCCAGTCGATAGAATCGATGAAGTTGTAGACGCCATCTTCTTCATACTTTTTCAGGACATCCCATTCTTTTGCACCGGCAAAGAACTGGGTGGTGTTAGTGATGGTTTGACCCGGACCGACACTTTGGATGGGGCTTAGGGCCTCCGTTTGATAGATGTCACGGCGTTCATCGTATTTCGCAACAGATTTGAAGGCGGTGCCTTGGGTCGGGATCAGCACACTCATCCAATAGTGATCGGTGAAACCGATCCAACCGTTCTCGGAAATCTGGCGTTCTTCGGTGCGAGCACCCGCGCGTTGATTGAATTCAAAGTCGGGCATCTTATCCCAGTCGGTCTCGGAATACTCGCCATCGGTCATGGCAACCACGCCCTCGTGCAGAATAAAGAAGTTCTTGAGGTCGGTTGGGACGCCGTGACGTGCAAGAATAGCGTAGGGTGCCATGGTAGCGGCGCCAGTACCTGTATTTTCGACTGTCTGGGTGATTGTGAACATATATTCATTATCAATCGCAATTTCTTTGGAGAACAGAAGCCCCGCGCCATTGTCCCAGCTTAACGTAACAGGTGTATCCACACCAAGCGTATCGCCTCCGGTTGATTGCCAAAGCGTGTTGGGCCCAGGCACAGCTGCCGCGTCCACACCGCTGTCGGCGGCCCAGCCGTGCAGGGCGTATTGGGCGTTCGCCTCCGTCGCAGGAAAGAGTATTTCAACGATTTTGGCATCATCTTCGAGAGACGTTTTGTACTCAGTGAGCGAAAGCTGGTCGATCCTGCCACCCAAGAGCGACAACGAACCGCTCACACGTGGCGATTCAATCGCAACGCGCCCAGCAGTCTCAAGGGCAGTAGGTTCTGTTTCAGTGCTGGCCGTCGCTGGTGCGACTGAATTCGTTACGTCTGCAGTCGGGGTAGACAGTGCTCCCTCGGCGGTGACAGTTTCTGTCGTAGTGGTGTCGTCAATCACTGTCTCCGCTTCTTGCGGCGGGAACAGCACGAACCACACAAGGATCACAACGAAGCTGAGCGCCGTTGCAATGATAAGGTTTTTGTTCTGATCGTTGTCCATTCGTACGGCCACCTGATGTCTGAAAACTGTCCGCTGGGTACACAACGGGGGAGGTCAAAGGTCAAGCGGATTCGAGGCTTCAGGACGCTTTGACCTATCAATCTTTGACGATTTCCAGCCTATTTTCGACGGCTTTGCATGATCTGGGGAGCATCTTGGAGCTTTGCATTATGCGCATTGATCCAATCAAGGGTTTGGTCAAACGGCATGGGACGCGCAATGCCGAAACCTTGTACATGGTGGCACCCAAGCTGTGCTAGCAAAACATGCTCTCCAACAGTCTCCACCCCCTCCGCCAATGTCTCCACTTGCAGCCGTTCCGCCATGGTGAGGATGGCACTGATCATGAGTTGCTGTTCAGGGTCACGATCCGCTTTCATGACAAAGCTGCGGTCAATCTTGATCCGACTTACAGAAAAGCGGCGGATCGAGGCGATGGAGGCATTGCCCGTGCCAAAATCATCAAGATCAATACGGCAGCCCAATGTGCCCAACGCATTGATATTTCGAGTGATCATATCGTCAGGGGCACTTGCGACGACAGTTTCAAGGACCTCAATCGCCAAGCGATCCGGTGTCAGATCAAACCGATCAAGATCCCATTTTACCTTCTCTAGCAGGCGCGGGTTGCTGAGATCAGAACTGGTAAAGTTCACACCAACTTGGGGAACACTTACCCCTGCAGCATCCCATTGCTTCAGCGCGCGAAAACTATGGTACATCATTACCTCAGCCAGACGCTCCAGCAGGTTTGCAGTCTCGATTGCAGGGAGAAACTCGGCTGGGGAGATAACGCCACGCACAGGGTGCGTCCAACGCGCCAGTGCTTCAAAGCCGGTAATGCCACCCGTGTCTGTGCACAGTTGGGGTTGAAACCAAGGTGCAATTTCACCGCTGTCGAGGGCTGCCACCACATCTTCGTGAAGCGCGCGGCGGGTTTTGCGCTCCTGATGCACTTGTTCTGAATAGGCGCGTATGCTCGATGCGCCATTAGCCTGAGCACTGCGTAGCGCGATGCAGGCCGCCTCAAGCCAGTCACCCGCCTTGTTTTCAGGTGCGCGGGAGTTCTGGCAAAACCCAATGCAAACATCCGTATAAATAACTGTACCATCAACCGAAAACGGTTCTTCTGCTGCTGTTTGGAGGCGGCCAGCGAGCTGGATGCACAGCTCGAGCGACAATTGACGGACTGGGCTTGTGCATATGCCAAATCGTGCATCACCAAGTTGGCCGATGAAATCACCGTCGCGCATTACGCCGGTTATCCGGTCGCCCATCCGTTGAATGATGGTGTCGCCCGCAGCCGGGCCAAAGCGGTCCACGAGATCGGCAAACCCTTCTATCTCAATAACATGAATGCATGAAGACAGACCATCGTCTACCGCTTGGGCAAACACATCCTGACATTTTGCCGTCATAGGGGCGCGTGCCAAAAGCCCATTTTTGTTTGTATTGCGACTTTGAAGACGGCCGCCCGAGCCGGCAAAGCCTCCAGAGATCAAATACGCAGCAGGAACTAATGCGGCAAGAACAAGCAATGCACCCTCTCCGCCAAACCAATATGCTGCAAGTGATATCGCGGGTACAAATGCCAACGCGGGGGGGCCAGTGAGCAATTCAAACGCGCGTTTGCGAAATGCGGCGCCTTTCAAAGCACTGACTTTTTGGTATCTGTCCGACACTGGTAAACCTCCGATCCGGACCGCCCATACGCTCCGGTAGAACTACCCTAGCTAGAATCAGAAGAACCTGAGGTTAACGCGCTGCGAATAACTTGACCGTGTTTAGTTCAAATCTTTCAAATCACGGGAGAAGCCCATGAAATCATAAAGATCTGTGTCTAAAAGTTGAGATGGTTTCGGATTGGAGACGGATCTGAATGTAGTTTGCCT
Organism: uncultured Sulfitobacter sp.; assembly: GCA_965364195.1. Classification (GTDB taxonomy): domain Bacteria; phylum Pseudomonadota; class Alphaproteobacteria; order Rhodobacterales; family Rhodobacteraceae; genus Sulfitobacter. Next base: position 20,013 of record CBDTVN010000024.1, read on the forward strand.
CCGAATGGAGCTATTGCGTTCTCCGGCGTGCAAAATCGCCTTGATCTGTAGGCGCTACAAGCCGTCCCTTGAGCAACATAAATCACATGGTCTAATCGGGTATTTCATCGCCGCAGCGGACGTCTCGCAGGCTTTCTCAGCCACATCGGCCAAATTGACGTTACAATGAACAAGTTGCCCTTCTCCTTAATCACTATCTGTGCGGTTCCCCCAGCATTTGTCAGGTTTATAAAGAACGTTTCATTCATATCGTCGCGTTGGTGGCCAAGCACCACAGCGAAGCAGCCTTCTTTGCGTTCGATCCTGTAGAGATTGCTGCACCGCCTAACAGGGCATTGATTTCATCAGGATGGACAAGTGTATTGCGCTCCGCACGGTAGTTGGTTTTCTTCATAACACGTTACTTAAAAGCCAGAGACTTTGGAGGCTCGGAATTCGGTTTGCGATATTTGCGGTTGTGATGGTGCTGGGTGCTTGTGTGGGCAAACCCGCGCTGGATGACGAAAAGCTGTCTCAGAAGAATTTCAACTTGGAAGAGTTCTTTGATGGACGGGTGATCGCAAAAGGTCAGTCCCAGGATATCTTTGGCGCAGTGCGGCGGCGGTTTGATGTGATTGTCACTGGGACGTGGGATGGCGAAACGCTCAAACTGGTTGAGGATTTTGACCACGCCGATGGCACCATGGAGCAGCGTCTCTGGCGGCTGAAAAAGACTGGGCCGGTTGTGGCGGATCAGAAAAGGACCGGTTTTGCAGATGGTGTGTTGGGTGTGGCACAGGGAGAAGAACGCGGCGATACATTCAACTGGAAGTACCGCATTGATCTGCCCGTGCCTGATGGCACCCTGCGGGTGAGCTTTGACGACTGGATGTGGGATCTTTGTGGGGGACGCGTGCTGAACCGTGCCTATATGAAGAGATATGGTGGGGATATCGGCGAAGTATTAATCACATTCGAGAAGCAGTGACATCAGTCTTGCGTGGTAAGCAATTGTTCGGAAAGAATCGCACCTGAAGGAAGGTTCACCCGAGCGATGTGTGTCCCGTCGGGGTGTTGAAGATCAGAATCAAATTCAGTGGCACTTGAGGAGCGGCGTCGCCCCAATTGGATGTCGCATCTCAACCAACAATCGAAATTGGAACAAGAGAGCAAGTAGCCGGAGATTTGCTGTTAAAACGCCAGATTTATTTGAAGAATCTGGCGTCCGTCACTTACTTCTTCTCGGGAACAGGGTCGTATCCATCGCCACCAAAGGGATGGCATCGCCCGATCCTGCGCGCGGCAAGGAGACTGCCCTTGATAGGTCCGTGCAATTCTAACGCTTCGAGCGCGTAGGCAGAGCATGTTGGCTGGTAGCGGCAGTTGAAGCCGACCCAAGGGCTAAAGATAAGGCGGTATGCATGCACTGGCAGGGCGATGAGGCGCGCAAGCAGGGTCATTTGCGGGTACCATGCAAAATGCCGAGGGCCTTTTCCATATCGGTGAGCAGTTGTGAGAACGAAATGGTTGCGGTGGCGGTGTTGCGCCCGACGAGTACATAGTCGTGCCCCTGCCTGCCCGCGACAGATAGTATGGCGCGCGCGATTTCACGCAACCGGCGTTTCGCACGGTTACGGGCCACCGCATTGCCGACTTTTTTGGAACAGGTGTATCCTACGCGGATGCCGCTTGCCTCGCCCTCTGGGCGTGGCACCGTCTGGAGAATGAACCCTGGCATCGCCACGCGCTTGCCCCGTGACGCGCGTTGAAAATCGCGGCGTTGGGTCAAAACGGTGGGTATCGGACATGACGAAACCGCCGGAGACTGTGCCCCGCTGACAATTGTGCCAATCAGGTCGGTCTCCGGCGGTGTCATAGCAATAAGCCTAAGCTGCGTATTACGCGCTCAGCTCTTTCCGGCCTTGGGCGCGGCGTGCGTTGATGATCTTGCGACCAGCTTTCGTTGCCATGCGCGCACGGAAACCGTGGCGGCGCTTGCGGACGAGGTTCGAGGGTTGAAAGGTGCGTTTCATCGCTCCGTCTCCATCTAGTATAGTTTGCGCACAGCGGATTCGCATGTGCGCGTCAATTCAGACTTGTCCATTAGAGCGCCACAGCGCCCAAGTCAAACCCTGCAATGCGACAAACACCCCTGATCTGCAATAAATCTGATGCGCGGCGGTCAGATATGTTTCAATCAGGATCATAAGGGGCCAAACAGGCCCCAATTCTTACACGGTTGATCAATCGCGCGTGAGGTGACTGTCGCTGTGTCCGTGAAAGGCGCATCTAGAGTGTAACTGAACATGCATTGAGGCGCAGGATATGGCAGATATGACACGACACACGAGCGATAAATCCTCCACAGCGCGTTATGCGCCGATGGTGGTTATCGGACTGGTCGCGATCGTGGGCGCCTTTGCGCTGCGTGACTACCTCAGCTTTGATGCGTTGCGTGAGAATCGCGAGGCGTTGATCGCGTTCCGTGACAGTAACTTTGTGCTTACTGTGCTGGGGTTTGTTCTGGTTTACGTGCTGATCGTGACGTTCTCCTTGCCCGGTGCGCTGATTGCGACACTCACGGGTGGGTTCTTGTTCGGCACTGCGCTCGGGGTGGGTGTTAACATCACAGCGGCCACGATTGGTGCCACGCTGATCTTCTCCGCCGCGCGTCTGGGGTTAGGCGACAAACTCAAGGCGCGGATGGATGCCTCTGACGGGATGGTTGCACGGATCAAAAAGGGGCTGGACGAGAATCAGTGGTCGATGCTGTTTTTCATCCGTCTTGTTCCTGCGGTGCCGTTTTTCGTGGCGAACCTCATACCTGCATTCTTGGGTGTGCCGCTGCGGCGCTTTGTGATCTCGACCTTTTTAGGAATTATTCCTGGGTCACTGGTCTATACGTCTGTGGGTGCAGGTTTGGGCGAAGTATTCGCGCGCGGCGAGACACCGAACCTCGGCATAATATTCGAGCCACACATCCTGTTCCCGATTTTGGGACTTTGCGTTCTGTCCGTGCTGCCCGTGGTGATCAAGGCCGTGACCGGTAAAAAGGAAGTTTTGAAGTGAACCATATAAAAACAGATATTCTGATTATCGGTGCAGGGTCCGGCGGGCTGTCAGTTGCGGCGGGTGCTGCGCAGATGGGGGCGGACGTGGTCCTGCTTGAGGGGCACAAGATGGGCGGCGATTGCCTGAATTATGGCTGTGTCCCGTCCAAGGCGCTGATCGCCACGGGTAAGGCCGCGTATGGCCAGCAGAACAGCGCGCAGTTTGGCGTGTCTGATGCAGCGGGCGTCGTCGATTACGCTGCGGCAAAGGATCATGTGGCGGACGTCATTGCGACCATCGCGCCGGTGGACAGCCAAGAGCGGTTCGAGGGGTTCGGCATTAACGTCATTCGCGAATTCGGGAAGTTCATCTCACCGACCGAAGTTCAGGCAGGTGACACGGTTATCAACGCGCGCCGTATCGTGATTGCCACAGGCTCCTCACCGCTGGTGCCGCCGATTCCCGGGCTTGAGAATGTGCCGTATGAAACGAATGAGACTTTGTTCGATCTACGCGAGGCCCCTGAGCATCTTTTGATCATTGGTGGCGGCCCTATCGGGATGGAAATGGCGCAGGCGCATATCCGAATGGGCTGTAAAGTTACAGTGATCGAGGGGGCAAAGGCGCTTGGCAAGGATGATCCGGAATTGGCCGAGGTTGTGTTGTCCACTCTCAAAGAGGAAGGCGTCGAGATCGCCGAGGATGCACTGGCCGCCGAGATACGCGGTCAGGCGGGCGCGATTGAGGTTGAGGCCAAGGATGGTCGCATCTTTAAAGGCTCGCATCTGTTGATGGCAGTGGGGCGCAAGGCCAATACTGACAAGCTGGACCTCGAGGCAGGGGGTGTGAAACCAAGCCGTAACGGGATTGAAGTTGATGATAGTCTGCGCACAAGCAACAAGCGCGTCTATGCGATTGGCGATGTTGCTGGTGGCCTGCAGTTTACGCATGTGGCGGGGTATCACGCGGGGGTGGTTATTCGATCCATGCTGTTTGCTCTGCCGTCAAAGGCGAAAACTGCGCATATTCCGTGGGCAACTTATACGGATCCCGAACTGGCGCAGGTGGGGATGACGGAAGCCGAGGCGAAGAAGAAGCACGGAGCTGCTTTGGAAGTGGTCCGCTTTCACTACTCCCACAACGATCGTGCCATTGCGGAGCGTAAGACCAAAGGCTTTATCAAAGTTATGGTGGTTAAAGGGCGGCCCGTCGGTGCATCTATCGTTGGTTATCAGGCGGGTGAGTTGATCAACCTGTGGGCACTGGCACTGGCCAACAAGATGAAGATGAGCCAGATTGCAGCTATGGTAGCGCCGTATCCGACCATTGGTGAGATTAACAAACGAGCAGCGGGTGCATACTTCAGCCCACGCTTGTTCGAGAGTGATCTTGTCAAACAGGTGGTCGGATTTGTGCAACGGTTTATCCCGTGATGGCATGGCACGCGTCTGCGACGACGCCCAACCCGCCATCCCTTATGAGGTCGGACCCGTAGTATGATCAACTCCCTCTCTGGCCGATTATTGATCCTGACCACGATCTTTGTGATGATCGCGGAAATCCTGATCTTTGTCCCTTCTATCGCGCGGTTTCGCGAGGATTACATGTTGGACAGGCTTGAGCGGGCGCAGATCGCATCGCTGACGTTGCTGGCCGATGATATGATTGATGCAGAGCTTGAGGCAGAACTGTTGCGCAATGCCGAGGTTTTCAACGTGGTGTTGCGGCGTGATGAGGTGCGCCAGCTTGTGTTGTCGTCGCCCATGCCACAGGTCATCGCGGGAACGGTCGATTTGCGTGATAATTCCGCAGCTTTGCTCATACGCGATGCGATGCGCAGGCTAGCAGCTCCACAAAATGAAGTGATCCGCGTAATTGGCGCGCCCGTGCGGGATGCAGGACTGCTCATCGAGGTCACGATGGAGACTGCTCCGATGCGCGCCGCCATGATCGACTACGGTTTGCGTATTTTGGCGCTTTCGGCGGTGATTTCGGTGATCACTGCCCTGTTGTTGTTTGTGGCGTTGCGTATTTTTCTGGTCAAACCGATCAAAGGTGTGGTGGGCCATATGCAGCGTTATGCGGCAGCCCCCGAAGATGCGCGGCGGATCATTACGCCCTCTGCCGGAGTGACGGAGCTGCGTGAGGCGGAAGAGGCGCTAAAATCGCTTCAGACAGAGCTGACCAGTGCGCTACGGCAAAAAGAGCGGTTGGCGCAGTTAGGATCGGCGGTCAGCAAAATCAGTCATGACTTGCGCAATATCCTGACCTCAGCGCAGCTGTTCACAGACCGGATCGAGATGTCGGAGGATCCTGTGGTCGCGCGGATGGCCCCCAAACTGGTGGGGTCTATCACCCGCGCGGTACATCTGTGCGAATCAACGCTCGCTTTTGGCAAAGCGGAGGAGCCGGGACCGACACTTACCCAAATGCTGTTGGCTGATGTCGTTGAGGACGTGCTCTATGGCGAGCGGCTTGCGGCAGGAGAGGCGGAGGTCACTCTGGCATCGCAAATACCAGACGGCCTTTGGATCAGAGCGGACCCCGAGCAAATGCACCGTGTTTTGGGAAATCTTGTCCGTAATGCGCGCCAGTCAATTATGGCAACGGGGCAGGCAGGCACTATTACTGTTGAGGCAACGGAATCAGAAACGGCGTGGCTGATTTCCTTGCGTGATACGGGGCCGGGCCTTCCTGCCAAGGCGCAAGAGCATCTGTTTTCAGCCTTTCAGGGGTCTGTCCGAAAAGGCGGATCTGGCCTCGGCCTTACCATCTCTGCAGAGCTGATACGCGGCCACGGCGGGGATATTAAACTGGTGCGGACAGGCGATGACGGTACTGAATTTATGATCACCCTGCCGAAGGGTGACGGGGCAATCTGAAGAAATTTACGGGAGAGCTAAAATAGGGCGTTTAGGGGGCTTGCATTGCCTGAGCGCTAATACTAAACCGCCCATAGTGCACCCGTAGCTCAGCTGGATAGAGTACCTGACTACGAATCAGGGGGCCGGGCGTTCGAATCGCTCCGGGTGCACCAATTCTCCATTTTTTCTGGATAGAGACAGTCTTGTAGATCTTAGGATCACAGGATTTGAGCGGTGGCTCAGAGAACACAATTCACCAATTTAGCGATCCACTGAAAAGCTTTAGCGGTCGGGATGTGCGCTGGCGAAGGCAGGGTGTTTCGCGCAAGCCTCGGTAACTGCTTTGATTCGCGTGCAATCAGCGTAGTCTGCACCCCATCGGACCGCATTGTAGATTTGGGGCATCAGAACGATATCCGCGAGGCCAGGTTTTTCCCCGCAGCAGTATGGTTCTTGCGTAAAGCTGCCAAGCATCTGTTCAAAAGCTGCCATGCGCGGGGTAATAAAATGGCGCATCCATTCGGTGCGCGCAGGCTCCTCGCCATTTGTTGCATAGCTTGCGACAGAGAGATTACAGACAGGGTGCAGATCAACGGCAATCGCGTGTGCGAGTGCGGTTTGCTGTGCGCGCTGGGCAGGATCGGAGGGCAAGAGGCCGAGGTCGCGTGTGGTGTCGAGGTAGTCAAGAATCGCCAAGGACTGTGTGAAGCGGTGCCCGTCGATATCCAGAACCGGCACGAACCCTTGTGGATTGCGGGCAAGGTGGTCCGTGCTCAGGTTATGTTTTGCCAACAAATCCACCGTTTCAATGCGGTAGTCGATCTCTGCAAGTTTGAGCGCGATGCGCACGCGGTAGCTGGCCGAGGACTTTGGGTAGTCCCAGAGTATCACATCGCTCATTTGGCAGCCTCTAATGCCGCGGTCAGAATCCCACGGTCACCGATGTGATTGGCCATTGTCAGGATCAGGCGGGCATTTAAAGCATCACTTTGCTCTTTGCTCAGACCTTCGTGCGCTTGGATCAACTCATTGTAAAAGCTGTCAGGATCGGGAATGTTTGCATTAAGGTTTAGCATGATCAGACCTTTCCGATAGCAATGGTAAGGGCCGCTTTGATCGCAGCCTCGTCAAAGTTTGCCCAGCGGGCGACCACGTGTTGGTCGGGTCGGATAAGGTAGACGCCCTGTGGCGCGTCACCAAGATAGCGTGATTTAAGTATCACTGGGGGCGTCTCAATAGTCACAACCTTTGCGTCTATTCCATGCGCAGAAATGTCTTGTGCATGGACTCCAATCGCAAGAATGGTAAAGCCGCCGCCGAGATGGTCGAGCAGAAACCCATCGGCCAACGGAGCGTCGGGGCAGGTCATCCCGGGGCGTGTAACTTCAGGGCCGTCCAGCGCATCGTCTCCGAACAAATCGAACCCCACATAGTTGCACGGCACGGACAAGCGGCCCGAATTTACCATGGGGCGGGCGAACTCATGTTTGTTCGCCAGTTCCAGCACTGCGTTGCGGAAGGTTTTGGAGACTTCGGACTTAGGAGTCATAAAGTCTGTGGCGCGAGAGGAGTTCAGGATATTCTCGTCCGCACCATGTTCACGCTCGACCGCGTAGGTGTTGAGCAGGCTATCATCGGCCAGCCCTTTTAGCACTAAATCAAGTTTCCACGCGAGATTATCGGCGTCTTGCACGCCTGAGTTTGCACCGCGTGCGCCAAAGGGGGAGACCTGATGCGCGCTATCACCGGCAAAGATCACATTGCCATGACGGAACTTGGCCATGCGGCGGCATTGGAAGGTATAGATGGAGGTCCACTCCAACTCATACTCTGGCACATGCCCTGCCTGAGAGGAGAGCATTGCATCGACGCGGGCGCGGATGCGGGCGGGGTCGAGTTCTCTTTCGCGATCTATGTCCCAGCCGAGCTGGAAATCGATGCGCCAGATGTCATCGGGCTGTTTGTGCAGCAGGGCAGATTGGCCGCTGTCCTTGAAGGGGGGCTCAAACCAAAACCAGCGCTCGGTCGGGAAATCAGCTTTCATATGCACATCGGCGATCAAGAAGTTATCCTCGAACACACGGCCGTCAAAGCTCAGTCCCATCATATCACGCAGCGGCGAGCGCGCACCGTCACAGGCGATGAGGTAGTCAGCCTCAAGCTGGTAGGGGCCGTCGGGCGTCTCGACAGTCAGGGTGCTGTAGGCGCCGTGGTTTTCGAGCGCGGTGACACAGTTGCGCCCACGAATTTCAATTGGTGCACCCGCTGCTTGGGCGGTGTTGATCGCATCCACGAGGTATTTCTCGAAATAGGGCTGTTGAAGGTTGATGAAGGCGGGGTTGCGGTGGCCTGCCTCGGGTTGCAGGTTGAAATCGAAAATCTTGTGATCGTCATGGAAGACTTTCCCGACGTTCCATACCACGCCTTTGTCGACCATCGCCTGACTCGCGCCCAGTCGGTTGGCAATATCCAGTGTGCGTTTGGCAAAGCAGATCGCCTTGGATCCGAGGCCCGCACCGTCATGATCATCCAGCACCAGCGCTGGCGTGCCTTTTTGCCCTAGATCAAGGGCAAGCGCGAGCCCGATAGGGCCACCGCCCACAATGACGACAGGGTGGCGTACTGGGGCGCTATCCTGTGCTGCAACCTTCTCATAAGGATAAAGTTGGAAGGCAGTTTTATACCGTGTGGCGACCATAATCTATTCTCCCGTTGT
>CBDTVN010000025.1:0-28148 GCA_965364195.1 uncultured Sulfitobacter sp.
ATGTAAGAGCTGTCTTTGACTATAAAGATAAAGTCGGTCATGGCGGGGGAATAAACGGCGCCACCGGCACAGGGCCCCATGATCACGCTGATCTGTGGCACGACGCCCGAGGCCTCGATGTTGCGCTGGAAGATATCGCCATAGCCCGCAAGGCTGTCGACGCCTTCCTGAATACGCGCGCCACCGGAATCGTTGATACCAATGATGGGCGCGCCATTCTGGATCGCCATGTCCATGATCTTGCAAATCTTCTTGGCGTGGGTGGCCGAAACGGAACCGCCCAGAACGGTGAAGTCCTGAGAGAATACATAGACGAGGCGACCGTTGATCGTACCCCAACCTGTGACAACACCGTCGCCTGCCGGCTTTTGCTCCTCCATACCAAAGTCGGTACAGCGGTGCGTGACAAACATGTCGAACTCTTCAAACGAGCCCTCATCCAGCAAAAGGTGCACCCGCTCGCGCGCTGTGAGTTTGCCGCGCCCATGTTGTGCGTCGATGCGTTTTTGCCCACCACCCAAACGCGCATCCGCGCGGCGATCGTCAAGCTGTTGCAGGATATCTTTCATGGACAGGTCCCCTTACCGAATTTCATAGCGCAATGTAGCGAAATGGCGGGCAGACACAAAGGTCAATTTAGCAAATTTGCAAATTGTTTCCAGCTACCATGGTGCAAATTGCAAATCAGCTAATTCGCTAGAGAGAAAAGTGAAACGACACCCACTCGACAATACATATGCAGCACCCTAGGTATTTAGGAATGCAACAGATTAGAGAAGACCTCCAGCCCGTTCAACTCGGGAACCGGAAGTCACCGCCCCATATCATCACCCTTATCCTGCTTGCAGGCATGTCCGCCTGCGTAATGAACATGTTCTTGCCCAGCCTGCCCGCCATGGCCGCGCATTTCGAGACCGAATATGCCTTGATGCAATTGTCGGTAGCGATCTATCTGGGGTTTTCGGCAATTTTGCAGATTTTTGTTGGACCGATTTCCGATAAATATGGCCGTCGTCCGGTGGTATTGTGGGGCCTTGGTATCTTCATGCTCGCCACACTGGGCTGTATTTTCGCCACCAGTATCGAGATGTTCTTGACCTTCCGCATGGCGCAAGCTGCGATTGCCACTTCCATGGTGCTCAGCCGTGCTGCCGTGCGCGATATGTATGCGCAGGATCAGGCCGCATCGATGATCGGATATGTCACGATGGGCATGGCGGTGGTGCCGATGATCAGCCCCGCGATTGGCGGTGTGCTGGATGAATGGTTCGGTTGGCAGGCTGTGTTCTGGGCATTGTTCGTCTTGGGCGGTGGCACGTGGCTGCTCGCGTGGGCCGACATGGGGGAGACCGCCCTGCCCTCTGACAAATCGCTCACTGCTCAGTTCCGCGAATACCCCGAGCTTTTGCGCAGTCCGCGGTTTTGGGGCTATGCGCTGGCGGCAAGTTTTAGCTCCGGCTCGTTTTTTGCCTATCTTGGTGGTGCACCTTTTGTGGGCCAAGTAGTATTCGGCATGTCTCCTGCAACCTTGGGCTTTTTCTTTGGCGCACCTGCGGTTGGGTATTTCCTCGGGAACTTCCTCACAGGGCGTTACGCAACACGGTTTGGTATCAATCAAATGGTCTTCTGGGGCTGTGCCGCAAATGCATTGGGCGGAACGATCTCATTGCTCATCTTTGAAGCAGGACACGGCACGCCGGCCAGCTTTTTCGGGATGATGACGCTGGTAGGGTTGGGCAACGGCATGGTGATCCCGAACGCAACAGCGGGCATGCTCTCGGTGCGGCCACATCTGGCAGGTACAGCGTCCGGCCTTGGGGGTGCGATCATGATCGGTGGTGGAGCGGGTCTGAGCGCTTGGGTCGGCATTCTGCTCACCCCCGAGACTGGTGCGTTTCCTCTGCTTTGGATGATGCTTGTCACCTCATTTCTTGGCCTTATCTCGATCTTCCTTGTCATGCGCAGAGAGAAATCGATGAATCTCAAAACATAGGGCGGCCTTGTGCAGCTAAGTTTGCAAAGTTAGATGTAGACGCCGACGACTTTGCAAAGGGCACAGCACAATGGCCACTCAAAAATTATACGCAGGGGCCAAGCTGCGCGAGCAGCGCCTCAAGATCGGGCACACGCAAAAGGACTTTGCCGCCCGCCTTGGCGTCTCCTTGCCCTACCTCAACCAAATGGAAAACAATAACCGGCCCGTATCCACCACGGTCGTGCTGGCGCTGGCATCCGAGTTCGGGATGGATGTTACTGAGTTAAGCTCCGGCGATACTGAGCGGCTGACCAGCGATATGCAGGAGGTTTTGGCCGATCCGCTGTTTGCCAATGACATCCCCGCGCTTGCCGATGTGCGCCTTGCCGCCTCGAATGCTCCCGGTCTGGCGCGCGCCTTTATTGCCCTGCACCAAGGATACCGTCAGGCGCATGAACGGCTGGCCTCACTGGATGAAGCACTGGGGCGCGAAGATGCCCGCCCAACGCCCAGCCCATGGGAAGAGGTGCGTGACTTTTTTCATTACTGTGACAACTACATCGACGCTGTGGACCGCGCCGCCGAGCATTTTGCGGGTCGTGCGGCTCTCGATATCCGCAGCGCCGCGATTGAGGCACTGCGCAGTGCAGGATTGAGTGTTGCCTTTACAGATATGGATGCTTTGCGGATGCTTGACCGTGCGGGGAACACTGTGCACATCTCCTCGCGCGCGCAACCTGAAACCCAAACCTTCCAACTGTTGCTACAGGTCGCCCTCACCCAACAGAACGCCCTACTTGAAGCGACACTTGATTTGGCGCGTTTTCATTCTGCGGCTGCGCGCGACATCGCTAAAATCGGATTGGCCAACTATTTCGCCGGTGCAGCACTTTTGCCCTACCGTGCGTTTCAAGCGCGTGCGCAGGCGTGCCGACACGACCTCGAAATCTTGGCCCAGCATTTTGGCGCGTCCATCGAACAGATCGCGCACCGCCTTTCCACCTTGCAGCGGCCCGGTGCAAAGGGGGTCCCGTTCTTCTTTGTTCGTGTGGATCAGGCCGGAACGATCACCAAACGACACTCGGCGACACGGCTGCAATTTGCCCGTTTTGGCGGGGCCTGTCCGCTTTGGAATGTACATCGCGCATTCGAGACGCCCGGCCAGTTCTTACGCCAACTTGCCGAAACACCGGACGGCGTACGCTATATCTCGATTGCCCGCGACATCACCAAATCCGCGGGGCGGTTCGGTGCGCCTACAAGGCGCTTTGCCCTCGCATTGGGGTGTGAGGTGCGCCACGCCTCGCAGCTTGTCTACGCCGACGGGTTGGACCTAAGCCGCGATTCCGCGTTTGAACCTATCGGAATTTCGTGCCGAATATGCACGCGCAAGAGTTGCCATCAACGCTCCGTTCCGCCGCTAGAACGGAACCTTGTCGTCGATCTGGACCGCCGCGATGTGCTGCCGTACCGTGTCGATTAGCGCTTTGCGGCGCGCCAGCCTGCGGCCTGCGCTGCGGCTTCCGAGCAAAACCAGCGTTCGCCTTTGGCCTCGTTGATGCCGGTACGCTCGTAAAACGACTGACCGGGCTGGTGGTAGATGCGCACATCTTTGGCGCTGATGTTGCCCTTGATCTTGCACTTCTTATCGGGCGGAATACGACCCTTCGCTCGGGTTTTGCGGTGCTGCGACGGAGTCTGCAACCTGACGGCATGCAAGCCACGGTCGACCGCCGCTGCCTCCCGTTCAATCTCAACATAATCACTGCTGTAGGTCACATAGGCAAAAGCCAGCCCTTCATGCACCAGCCATGCAGCCACGTCCCCACCCAAGGCCGTACACCGCGCCACAGTTCGCCCATAGCGGTCCAACTCGATCGCCTCACAGCGCGCGGTCTCACCGCTGTACCTGTCAGTAACCACGCGGGTGATCCAACCGCCACAGGCCCAATCAGCCCCCTGCTCGGTCTGGCACATCTGGTCGTTCTCTGGTGCATCGATGCCATGCAGACGTATCTTGATCCCCGCGACCTCAAAGCTATCGCCATCTATGACGCGGATAGATCCCGCGATCACATCCTCACGCTCGTTCGCCTGCGTGATGCCCCCAAACAAAGCAAACCCGCAAACGCCCAGCGCGAACAGCACAACAAAGCGCCAGCCGCGCAGGAGGGTTTTGGATGAAACAGTCATTAAGACTGCTTTTGCGAAATATTCATCCCTTATGAATAGAGAGAGTTGCGTCAAAGGTTAACAAAAAGTTAACACAACGCTTGAGACTTGGTTAACGCTTAACCATCAGCGTTGTTCAGTCTCCCAATTCGGGTGAATCCACGGCTGGTCATTGGATGCCGCCAACGGGTCTTTGCCCAGCACATGATCTGCCATCTTCTCTCCCACCATGATCGATGGGCCATTCAGATTGCCGTTTGTGATGCGCGGAAAGATCGAGCTATCCACGACCCGCAATCCTTCAACGCCAATCACGCGGCCATGGCTATCGACCACGGCGTCTGGATCGTCTTTGCTGCCCATCTTGCAGGTACCACAGGGGTGATAGGCGCTCTCCGCATGCTCTGTCACAAAGGCGTCGATCTCATCGTCCGTTTGCACATCCGCACCGGGCTGAATTTCATGTTTCACAAACGGTTTGAACGCATCTTGGGCAAAAACCTCACGGGTCAGGCGGATACAGCGGCGCCACTCCTCCCAATCGTCTTCATGCGACATATAGTTAAACAGAATCTTAGGATTGTCGCTAGGGTCGCCCGAGCGCAACGAGACCCGCCCGCGCGATTTGGACCGCATGGGCCCCACATGCGCCTGAAATCCGTGCCCTTCAGCCGCCACCTGCCCGTCATACCGCACGGCGATGGGCAAGAAGTGATACTGGATATCGGGATAGGCAATACCTGCTTTGCTCCGAATGAAGGCGGCACTCTCGAACTGGTTCGACGCGCCCATGCCTTTCTTGGTGAAGAGCCACTGCGCACCGATCACTGCTTTCGAGGCGAGGTTCCAGTGCTTATAAAGCGTGATCGGCTGGCTCGCCGCCATCTGCATATATACCTCAAGGTGATCCTGAAGGTTGCCGCCCACGCCGGGCCGGTCAGCAACAACCTCAATGCCGTGCTCTTTGAGATGCGCCGCAGGACCAATGCCCGACAACATCAAAATCTTTGGCGAATTGATGGAGGACGCCGCCAGCAACACTTCGCGCCGCGCACGAATGATTTCCAGCTTGCCACCCCGTTTGACTTCAACACCGATGGCGCGACCATCCTCGAGTATCACGCGCTGTGCGAATGCACGGGTGATCGTGACATTCTCGCGTTTAAGCGCGGGCCGCAGATACGCATTGGCCGCCGACCAGCGCCGCCCGTTAAAAACAGTCTGTTCCATCGGGCCAAAGCCTTCCTGCTTCTCCCCGTTATAATCGTCAGTCGCTTCATACCCTGCTTGCTGGCCTGCTTTGACGAAAGCTGCAAAAAGCGGGTTTTTACGCGGTCCCCGGCTGACGTGCAGCGGGCCATCCTTACCGCGCCAGTAATCATCTCCGCCATGCCCCCCATCGTGCCAGGTTTCCATGCGCCGGAAATAGGGCAATACATCTGCATAGCTCCAGCCATCTGCTCCCTGATCGCGCCAATGGTCATAGTCCATCGCGTGTCCGCGCACATAAACCATCCCGTTGATCGACGACGACCCGCCAATTACCTTACCGCGTGGACAGACCAACTCGCGCCCACCCAGATGCGGTTCCGGCTCGGAGCTATACCCCCAATCATAGCGCTTCATATTCATCGGGTAGCTAAGAGCCGCAGGCATCTGGATGAACGGCCCCGCATCCGTACCACCGTGCTCGATAACCAGTACCGAGGCGCCAGCCTCTCCAAGACGGTAGGCCATCGCACATCCAGCACTGCCTGCGCCCACAATTACAAAATCCGCTTCCATCACACTCTCTCACTTCACGTGATTCCACGGCGGGTCAAGGAGGCCACCGGCTCTTGCCGGGCTTGTCCTTGAGGCGTCGGGGAATCGCCCCACACTTGGCGAGGTGACTTGAGGATCAGATTGATCCCTCAAGCACCTCTCAGCAAAACGGCGTAAAACCTCACTACCGCTCTGCCATAATTGTTTTGCGAGAACACTGGCGACATTTCCCAAATATGAAATGCGCGTCAGCGCTCCGCTGGATTAAACCATTCTTCAGAACGGTGCTTCCATATCGCCCATGCGCACGTAGACCGACTTCACTTGGCTGTAGTGCTCAATGGCTGCTTTGGAGTTTTCACGCCCCACGCCCGAGGCCTTTACGCCCCCAAACGGCGCTTCGACCGGCGCGTCATTATAGCTGTTGATGAAGCACGTTCCTGCCTCGAGGGCGGCTACGACGCGGTGGGCACGAGACAGATCGCGGGTAAACACACCGGCAGCCAAACCAAATTCAGTGTCGTTAGCACGGGCCAAGACGTCCGCTTCATCTTCGAAATCCAGCACTGCCATGACAGGGCCAAAAATCTCTTCGCGGGCGATCACCATGTCATCGGTCACGTCGGCAAAGACACAAGGCTGCATATAAAAACCCGCACCCTCAATCGCCTTACCGCCATAGACCACCCGTGCACCTTCCGCCTCACCTTTAGCGATATAGCCGAGTGCGATATCCATCTGCGGCTTTGAAACCATCGGACCAAAGCTGGTGGCAGGATCCATGGGATCACCGATTACGGCATTGTCCAGCCGCTCGGACAGACGCTTCAGGAACGCCTCTTTGATGTTCTTGTGCACAAAGACACGTGTCCCGTTCGAGCAGACCTGACCAGAGCTATAAAAATTCGCCATAATCGCGCCAGACACAGCGTTCTCGATGTCTGCATCGTCAAATACGATCATCGGAGACTTACCGCCCAACTCCATCGTGACGTGCTTCATGCCTGCGGCCGCCGCTGCATAGACTTTGCGCCCTGTCGGCACAGATCCCGTGAGCGATACTTTGTCCACACGAGGGTCCGTGACAAGGGCAGCACCCACATCGCCCAAGCCCTGAACCACATTATAAAGCCCCGCAGGTAGACCTGCTTCATGCAAAATTTCAGCAACTTTCAGAGCGCTCAATGGCGTTGTCTCGGAGGGTTTGAAAACAACAGAATTGCCGCACGCCAACGCGGGTGCACCTTTCCAGCACGCAATTTGTGTCGGATAGTTCCACGCACCAATACCAACGCAAACGCCCAGCGCCTCGCGGCGGGTATAGACCCAATCCTCGCCCAGCTGGATATGCTCGCCCGTTAGGGTCGCCGCCATGCCGCCAAAATATTCCAGCGCATCAGCACCCGACGTCGCATCAGCTACGGACGTCTCCTGATATGGCTTTCCGGTATCATAGGTCTCAAGCACACTCAGATCATGGTTACGTTCGCGCATGATATCGGCAGCGCGGCGCAAGATGCGACCCCGCTCTGTCCCGCTCATTGCAGCCCACGCAGCTTGGGCGCTTTTCGCAGCGGTCAGGGCTTGTTCGATGATGGCGGGTGTTGCGGCGTGCACGGTGGCGATCACTTCACCCGTTGCAGGGTAGATCACCTCGATTGGCGACCCTGCGGTGTCTTCGACATATGCGCCGTTGATGAAGTGGCTGGCGGTAGGTTGAGTTTGCATAAGGTCTCTCTTTTATGTTCGAATAGGACAAGAATAGATGCGCACGGGGCTACTCCCCGCGAGGGAAACGTTTGTTTTCTTCAAGTGTGTTGAGGTCCATGTGGTTGCGCATGTAGGCCTCCGAGGCCATGCGTAGCGGCTGGTAGTCCCAAGGGTAATAGCCGCCCGAGCGAAGCGCCTCATAGACAATCCAGCGGCGGGCTTGGGACTTGCGCACATCTGCGTCATAGGCGTCGAGGTCCCAGCGGGCTTCGGATTTCGCCCGCAGTTGCGCGAGCGTGCCTGCATGTGCAGGGACGTCTGCAAGGTTGGTCAACTCATGGGGGTCGGCATCCAGATCAAAGAGCTGATCGGCATCCAGCGCACAGCGGTTGTACTTCCATTTGCCATAACGGAGCGAGACTAGCGGCGCGTAGGACCCCTCGGCTGCGTATTCCATCGCCACAGGTTCAGTTCTCTCCACCCCCTGCCCCATCGGGACAAGGCTTTGACCTGTTGTCCATTCCTCTACTTCCGCCATGCTCACGCCAGCGAGGTCGCACAGCGTCGGGCAGACGTCGATATTACTGACAGGTGTGGTATGTAGGCCCGCTTCCATCTGTGGCGCAGCGATCATCATCGGCACACGGGCAGAGCCTTCGAAAAAGCTCATCTTGAACCACAATCCACGCTCCCCCAGCATATCGCCGTGGTCGGAGACGAACATAATGATCGCCTCTTGGCGGGTGTCCTCCAGCGTTTGCAGGATTTCACCGACCTTGTCGTCGAGATAGCTTATGTTCGCGAAATAAGCGCGGCGGGAACGTTTGATGTCTTCTTCGGTGATGTTGAACTCGCGCCAGTTGTTGGCGTCGAAAATGCGTTGGGAGTGGCTGTCGTGCTCCTCGTAGTCCATCGCAGGAATTTCAGGCAGAAGGTGCTCACAGTCCTCATAGAGGTCCCAGTATTTCTTGCGCGCCACATATGGATCGTGGGGGTGCGTAAAGCTCGCCGTGAGGCACCACGGGCGTTTGTCCAACCCGCGCGACAGCTCGTAGATTTTGCGCGTGGCCTCATAGGCAACTGCATCGTCGTATTCCATCTGGTTGGACGTCTCAGCCACACCTGCGCCCGTAACGCTCCCCATGTTGTGATACCACCAGTCGATCCGCTCTCCCGGTTTGCGGTAGTCGGGGGTCCAGCCGAAGTCAGCGGGATAGATGTCCGTGGTCAGGCGGTCCTCAAACCCGTGCAGCTGGTCCGGCCCCACAAAGTGCATCTTGCCCGACAGGCAGGTGTAGTAGCCCGCGCGCCGCAAGTGGTGGGCATAGGTCGGGATCGAGGAGGCGAACTCGGCCGCGTTGTCATAGACCCCTGTCGCGCTTGGCAATTGGCCCGACATAAACGCAGCACGACCAGGCGCACAGAGCGGTGACGCCGTATACGCATTCTTGAAACGGGTAGAACGCGCCGCGAGTTTCTTGAGGTTCGGCGCATGGAGCCAATCGGCAGGGCCGTCAGGAAACAGCGTGCCGTTGAGTTGGTCCACCATGATGATCAGGATATTTGGCTGGCTCATTTTGCGTCTCTCACGATCATTTCCAAAGTGTTCAGAGCGATCTGCTTTGCGTGGCCGCTTGAACCGCCTTCGGACAGCGCAGCGCGCAGGTACAGCCCGTCGATAAGTGCTGCCAGCGTCTCGGCATGGGCCTGCGGGTCGGGTGTAAGGGTACGCAACGCGTGCGTCAGGTTCGAGCGTAGACGCGATTGATACAGCGATAGCAGCTGTTTCATCTGTGGCTGTGTGGGTGCCGCAGCATAGAGTGTCATCCACGCGGCAACCGTGGCGGGGGCAAAACATGTTTCGTCAAAACTGGCCGTGATGATCGCTTCCGCTCGGGCCAGCGGGGTGTTGGCATTGCTGAGGCTGGCGCGTACTACCGCGCCATATTCCGTGAGGATATGGCGCATTGCGGCAAGGAGTATCTGATCCTTTCCGCCGAAATAGTGATGCGCAAGGGCCGTGGACATGCCAGCCGTCTTTGCAATCTGGCCAACGGTCACATCCAGCGATTGCGCGCGCCCGAGCTCGGCGATTGTCGCTTGGACAAGTGACGCACGGCGCAGCGGTTCCATCCCGAGTTTTGGCATTAGATTCGGTTCTTGATATACATGGCAGGTAACGTGATCTTTTTATATTGATCCGTCAATCAATATAAAATCAGCCCTTGGTGGCGGAGGCGTCTGGTGTCACGTGCCGCTTGAGGATCGTCTCGCGCCACGTGATGAAGGTAACCGAGCCGAGGATCACAATTCCTCCCAAAACAACCCAGATATCAACCGCTTCGTCAAACCAGATGAAGCCCAAGAGCGTGGCCCAGATGAGTTGAAGGAACGTCACAGGCTGGGTCACTGTCATAGGGGCTGCGGCAAAAGCGAGGGTCATGGTATAGTGACCCGTCGTGGCAAAAACCGCGACGCCCGCGAGAAATGTCAGTTCGCGCGCATTTGGTGTGACCCAATCAGCAGCGGCAAAGGGGGCCAGGCCAATCGTCACAAAGACTGACAACATCGCCACAACCACACTCGGTTTGACCTCATCTGCCAGAACCTTGGCCACCAGATAACTGCCCGCGAAAACGACCGCTGCGATGAGCATGGCGAGATGGCCATCGCTTACCTCCCTGAAACCGGGACGCAGGATGATAGCGGCACCGGCAAGGCCAAGAACCACGGCCACAATGCGACGGGCGGCCAGCCGCTCTCCCAGAAATACCGCGGCACCGACGGTCACATAGATCGGCGCGAGGTAGCCCATCGCAGTCACTTCGGCGATGGGAATACGGACCATGGCGTAGAACCACAAAATCACACCGCCTGCATGGCACAGCCCGCGTACAGAAAAGAGTGTCCATTGCCTGCGCGTGAGATGTGCTGCACGCAGCGCGCCGATGGAGGGCAGCAGAAACACCAGCCCCATGGCATAGCGTAAAAACGCTGCCTCCCCCGGTGGCAGGCGCGGACCCATGGTTTTCACCAGTGCAGTTACCATGATGAAGCACACACCCGTCACCAGCATCCAAAAGATACCCGTGATCGGTTGTTGGGGATTTCGTGTTACCATTGCATAGCTTGACCGTAATTCAGAATTGCGCGCAAGGGCTTACTGGGTCAGCAGCGCGATGCCGATGGCCCACATGGTCACCGCAATCAAGGCGTCAAGAATACGCCAGCTAACAGGCTTGGCGAATATCGGCTGCAACAAGCGCGCCCCATAACCGAGAATGAAAAAGAAAATCACACTGGCCAAAATGGCCCCGGAAGCAAAGGCTACGCGATCAGGGTACTGCGCGGAAACGGAACCAACCAAAACTAGCGTATCGAGATAGACATGCGGATTGAGAAAGGTGATCGCCAGCAGCGTGAGGATCGTACGCTTTAGCGACTGCCCGTTCGCACCCGCAGCCTCCAGCACTTCGCCCCCGCGCCACGCGCTTATCGCCGCGCGTGTGCCGTACACCAGCAAAAATGCCGCCCCGCCATAGCGCATAGCCGTCTCGAACCACGGCACGGCCTCCGCCAATGCGCCAAATCCGGCGACACCTGCAGCGATTAACAGCGCATCGGTGACGCCGCACGTCAAACACACCCAAAACACGTGCTCGCGCCGCAACCCCTGCCGCAAGACAAATGCGTTCTGTGCACCAATCGCCAGAATAAGCGACAGGCTCAGCAGAAAACCGGGAATAAATGAGGACATCGGATATTGGCCTTGTGGAAGGGTCACGAACAGGCCATTGGCCTAGGTCTGCCGCGGCTCATTGTCCAGACGTTACAGCGCGCTCACGGCAATGCGTTTTGCTTGTGATCTCAATCGGCCCTATTTCTAACGCATTGACGGGTCATATTCTTTTTCAAACCTTTCAACGCCTTACTTCAGATTGCACCCTAAGATGAAATATTTCGCCTACTCACGTGAAACTGAACGGTCCCCTCTAGCGTATGTAGGTACGAGTGCCTATCTGCACAGCAGAGTTGAAGGAAAAAGCAGATGAACGAGACAACAAAGAAACTTGAAGTAAGCTCCATTGAAATGGACATCATCACAAGTGCGCTCGAGACCCAATCGAAGATTCTGTGCATGCAAGCAAGTGCTGGTGGCCACGGCGCATTGGCGCGTCTCAACGAGGTAAAGCGTGTGTTAGCCACCGTAGCGGCCCAACGTGAAACCAAAATCACCCGTCGGCCGGAGAGCAGCGGATTGTGGAGGATCATGCGCTCCATCCGTCACGCCACGTAAGGCGACGTAGCAGAATTCGAGAAGTGTAAGCTGCCTTTCGGGGCGGCTTTTTGCTTTCCGGACCGCCCATCGCTCGCATGCAAAAAGGCCGCCGCAAATCAATGCGGCGGCCTTTTTGCATTCGTGGTCTTCGCGTCTTATTCCAGAGCTTCCATAACCTCGTCAGAGGCCTCAAAGTTGGCAGTCACACGCTGCACATCATCATCATCTTCCAGCGCATCAATAAGCCTCATCAGCTTTTCCATGCCTTCTAGGTCCATCTCGGTGGTGGTCGTCGGACGCCAGATCAACTTGGTGCTGTCGCTCTCGCCCAGCTCGGCCTCAAGGGCGTTGGACACATCGTTGAGGTCGGTATCGGCGCAATAGATCACATGCCCGTCCTCGGAACTCTCGACGTCTTCGGCCCCTGCTTCGATCGCGGCCATCATTACAGTGTCGGCATCGCCCACGGAAGCGGAATACATAACCTCACCCTTGCGGTCGAACATGAAACCCACGCTGCCTGTCTCGCCCAGGTTACCACCGTATTTGGTAAAGGTAGAGCGGACAACAGATGCCGTGCGATTGCGGTTGTCGGTCATCGTCTCGACGATCACCGCCACACCGTTGGTGCCGTAGCCTTCATAGCGGATTTCTTCGTAATCCTCCACATCGCCCCCTGTCGCCTTCTTGATCGCGCGATCAATGTTGTCTTTGGGCATCGAGGCTTGCTTGGCCTCTTTCACCGCAAGGCGCAGGCGCGGGTTTTTGTCCACATCGGGGTCACCCATCTTGGCAGCGACGGTGATCTCTTTTGAGAACTTCGAGAACATCTTTGAGCGCAGTTTATCCTGACGCCCTTTGCGGTGCTGGATATTTGCCCATTTGGAATGGCCTGCCATGGATCGTCTCCGTTTGAGGTAACTATTTCTGGCGCGCTTATACGGCAGCAGACGCATCGGGGGCAAGGCTCACATCAGGCAAGACGCAAGTACCATGACAGCGGGTGATCCGCGCGCGCCCTTTTCACCCCTTGCCCTAAGCGCAGACCTGCAACATGGTGACGCAATGACAAATGATCAAATTATCCTCTTCGCGCTGTTCGGTGCTGTTTTTGGCCTCCTGCTGTGGGGACGCTTCCGCTATGATATTGTTGCATTTTCGGCTCTCATGGCAGGTGTCGTCCTTGGCGTGGTGGACAGTAAGGACGCGTTCAACGGCTTTGGTCATCCTGCCACGCTGGTGGTGGCACTCGTGCTGGTCGTCTCTGCGGGGCTGGTGCGCTCCGGTGCGGTTTTGCTGATCACCCGCACGCTGATTGACAGCTCCCGATCCCTTGGCGCGCATATCACGCTCATGGGCGCGGTGGGCGGTATTCTGTCGGCGTTCATGAACAACGTGGCCGCACTGGCGCTGCTCATGCCCGTCGACATCCAGACCGCGCGCAAAGCGGGGCGTGCACCTGGCCTGTCACTGATGCCGCTGTCCTTTGCGACCATCCTCGGCGGCATGGCCACCCTCATCGGCACGCCCCCCAACATCATCATCGCCGCCATCCGCGAGGAAAGCCTTGGCGCGCCGTTTAAAATGTTCGACTTCGCCCCCGTAGGCGGTATCGCCGCGATCGCCGGCCTGATCTTTGTCGCTCTGGTGGGCTGGCGCCTGATCCCTGCGCGAGAGGACGGCACGATAAGCGCCGAAGACCTCGATGCCTATATTGCCGAACTGGTTGTGCCGGAAGGCAGCAAGCAGATTGGCAAGCGCCTGTCAGAGCTGGAGGAAACTTCTGACAAAGCAGACGTCACCATCATCGGCCTCATGCGTGACGGAAAACGTCTTTATGGCCGCGCCCAAAACGAGGAACTCCGTGAGGGTGATGCAATCGTATTGGACGCGACACCCGATGCACTTGATGAATTCCGCTCCACGCTAGACCTCGCCGTGGCAGAGGCTGAGCGTGAGGAACGATTGCGCGCTGATGGCGAAGGAGTCGAGATCATCGAAGTGGTCATCACAGCCGAAAGCCGCCTTGTAGGGCGCACAGCGCAGAAAGTAGGGCTTGCATGGCGCCAGCGCACCGTTCTGCTCGGCATCTCGCGCAGCGGCCGTAAAATCACCTCACAGCTGCGCAAAACCCAACTTGAGGCAGGGGATATTCTCCTGCTGCTGGTCCCCCGCGATACGGGCGACGACGTCGTTCAATGGCTCGGCGTCCTGCCCCTCGCTGACCGTGGTCTTGCGGTGACGGAGAATAGCAAAGTATGGCTGGCCATTGGTTTGTTCGCCGGGGCCGTGGTCGCAGCCTCGCTCGGCTTGATCTATCTGCCCATTGCACTTGGCATCGTCGTGATCGCCTATGTACTGGTCAAGATCGTCCCACTCTCAGAGCTCTACACTCACATCGAATGGCCTGTGGTCGTCTTGCTCGGTTCCATGATCCCCCTTGGGGCGGCACTTCAAAAATCTGGTGGCACAGAACTCATCGCAGGGTCACTGGTCAATCTAACGCAAGGCATGCCAGCTTGGGCTGTCCTCACGGTGCTGATGGTTGTCACCATGACCCTGTCGGATGTGCTGAACAATACCGCCACCACCATCGTCGCGGCTCCCGTCGGCATCCAGATGGCGCAGACCCTTGAGGTAAACCCCGATCCGTTTCTGATGGCCGTGGCTGTTGCCGCCTCCTCCGCTTTCCTCACCCCTATCGGGCATAAGAACAACACGCTCATCCTTGGTCCCGGTGGCTACAGCTTTGGCGACTACTGGCGCATTGGGCTGCCGCTCGAGATCATCATTGTCGCTGTCTCTATCCCAGCCATCCTCGTGTTCTGGCCTCTCTGATGGGTCAAAGCATCAAACAACCGACCCTTCCTCATTTGGCCTTAAAAACTCCGGAGGTCTGGAGGCAGCGCCTCCAGCGCCCTCGTCAAGTTATCAAAAGAAGATCGGAATAACCGCACTCGCAATCAGCGACATCGACAGGTTTAGCGGAATACCGACCCGCATAAAGTCGGTGAACTTATATCCCCCCGGCCCGTAGACCAGCGTGTTGGTCTGGTACCCGATGGGCGTGGCAAAAGCGCAGGAGGCCGCGATCATGACTGCCACCACAAGCGCGCGCGCATCCATGCCCAGCGCATCGGCCAGCGATATAGCAATGGGCGTCATAATCACCGCAACTGCATTGTTCGACACAATCTCGGTAAATATCGTGGTCAGCAGGAACACACAGAAGATCACAATCGTGGGCGACATACCTTCCAACGAAGGGGACATCACATCAACGATCATCTGGACAGCGCCTGTATGTTGGAGCGCGGCGCCCACGCAAAGCATGGAGAAAATAAGCGCCAGTAGGCGGCCATCAATGAACGAAAATGCCTCATCAGCATCAATGCAGCCCGACACAAGCACCACGGCCACTGCAATCACTGCCAGCATCAGGATCGGGGCCACATTCAGCGCAGCAAGCACTACAATCGCGGCCAGCGCACCGATGGCAATGGGCGCATGACCGCGGCGATACGCGCGCTCTGACGGAGTGCTGACGTCCACCATATCCATGTCTACGGACAGGCGGTTGATGTCTTCCGCCGCCCCTTCAAGCAAAAGCGTATCACCAACACGCACCACCAATTCATCAAGCTGTCGGCCGATATTCTGGTTCCGGCGGTGCACGGCCAGCGGATAAACACCGTAACGGCGACGCAAACGCAGCGCGCCCAATGAGCGGCCAATCATCTTACAGCCCGGAGTGATCAGAACCTCGACAGTTGTTGTCTCAACCGCTGACACTTGGTCCACACGTTTCAATTCTGGTGTCGCTTGCAGGCTCAAAAGCTCCGCCATCTGTGTGCGCAAAACCACCCGGTCACCGGTTTGCAGTACCACATCCTTGAGGTTGCGGCGCAGCGAGGCATCACCGCGCACCACGTCGATCAGGCGCACGCCTTCGCGTTTGAACAGCTTTACATCCAACACTTCACGCCCGATGAGGTTGCTGTCTGGCGGAATGACCGCTTCGGAAAAGAACTTCATCTTGGAGCGGTCGCCCAGCATCCCCGCCATGCTATCGCGGTCTGGCAACAAACGCCGCCCAATGGTCGCCATGTAGATCAGACCCCACGTGCAGACCACCAAACCGATGGGCAGTATCTCGAAAATGCCAAACGGCTCCATCCCTTGAGCGCGCGCCACGCCGTCAACCAGCAGGTTTGTCGAGGTCCCGATCAGCGTCAAAGAGCCCCCCATGATCGCGGCATAGCTCAGCGGGATCAGCAACTTGGAGGCTTTGGTGCCAAGCGTCTTGCTCAGTTGCACCACCACGGGGATCATCACCACGACCACGGGCGTGTTGTTCATAATCGCCGAAGCCCCCATCACGGACAGGATCACGCCAATCACGGCCAATTTGGGGTTTGTACGTGCATACCGCTCCGCCATGCGGGTCAGCACCTCAAGCGCGCCTGTGCGCACAAGTGCCCCCATCACGATGAACATCGCGGCAATCGTCCACGGCGCAGAGTTTGACAGCACCATGCGCGCGTCATCATAGGGCAACAGCCCCATCGCCAAGAGCGAGGCCGCCCCCGCAAGTGCAACAACCTCCGTGGGCAGAGACTCGCGCAAGAACAGGATGAACATGACCGCCACAACCGTGAGGGACAAAATCGCCTGCGTGAATTGAGAGAATTCAAAGAGATACATGGGGAAACCCTTAATGAAGTCTTAGTTGTCGCTGATTGGCGCGCCTGCATCAAGCAGTGCTTTCGGGCGCGGCTGTACCAGGTACATTCCTGCGAACATCATCGCCAGCGCCAGCCATATCACATTCGAGAATGCCTCGCCCAATACCAGCCATGCCCAGAACAAACCAAACCCCGTCACCATATAGCTGACTTGCACAGCAAACACCGCCCCCGCCCGACCGACAAGCCAAACATAGCTGGCGTAGACCAGCACATGCACCACCGATGCCGCGACAAGCGCCTTTTGCGCTGTGGGCAAAGGCCACTGCGGCACAACTGTCTGCCCCGTGGCCAGCATCAGCGGGGTGACAATCACCAGCCCCACCAAGGATGCGCCCAGCATGAGTTGGAACGGATCAAGTCCGGCCACGCCCCAACGGGCGACGTAATTTCCCTCAAACGCATAGAACATTGCCACCACAAGATAGATAGCAGCCCAGCCCACTGGCACCGCCTCCCCCAGATCAACGGAGGGAACAATGATGATCAATACGCCGATCAGGCCGAAACACAGACCACCCAGCCGCCGCCAAGCAAAGCTATCGGTGCCGAGCATCAAGGCGATGCAAAAGGCAAACATCGGAATAATGCTGAGCAGCAGGGACATGATGCCAGCAGGCAAATGTACCGCCGCTTGATAGGACAGCGAATTGGGCAAGACCGCACCGATGAGCGCGATCACAATATAGGCCCGCAGCGCGCCTGCGTGACGCGGCAGACTTGTGCGCCGGATCATGCAGACCGTAGCCATCAATGCGGCCCCCAACACCTGCTGCCAGACGAGCAGACCGAAATGGCCGTATCCCGTGCTTACTGCGATCTTGGTCAAGGGCTGTGTCGCGCCCCAACCTGCGCCCATGAGCACTAAAAAGCCGCTGAACAGGAGTATTTCGCGACGGCTCAGGGTGGCTTGGTTCAAGGGGCGCTCTGTTGGAGCTGCCCGCCTTGGCGCACTGGCACGATCCGCGTGGCTTTGCCCGTCTTATCGTCAGTCTCGACGTAAACACCTGACAGCGTGGCCTCACCGTTGGCAGGAGAGAACCGCTCCTTCGGCATTCCCGTGATAAAGCGGCGCAGAGGCTCGGTCTTTTCCATGCCGATGACAGAGTGATAATCCCCACACATGCCCGCATCCGAGAGGTAGGCGGTACCGCCTTTCAGGATCATCGCATCAGAGGTCGGCACATGGGTATGCGTCCCAACCACCAGCGAGGCGCGGCCGTCACACCAATGCCCTGTCGCCATCTTCTCGGATGTCGCCTCACAGTGGATATCGACGATAATCGCATTTGCCAAACCGCCCAGCGGGTGTGTCTTGAGCACTGTATCCAGCGCCGAGAACGGATCATCGTAGGGACGTTTCATAAACACCTGACCCAAGGCCTGGGTGACCAAGACCTGCTTGCCCGTGCGGGTTTTGAACAGGCGCGCACCTTTACCGGGAGCGTTCTTGGAAAAGTTGAGCGGGCGGATGATGCGCGGCTCTTGCTCGATGAACGACAGCATGTCCTTTTGGTCAAAAGCATGATCGCCCAGCGTCAGACAATCAGCTCCGGCGTCCAGCAGATCTTTGGCATGGCTGCCAGACAGGCCCATCCCCGACGTCGCATTCTCACCGTTCACAACGATGAAATCGAGTTTCCATTCGGTCCGCAAACGGGCCAGATTTTCGGTAATGGCGCGGCGCCCAGCGCGGCCCATCACATCACCAAGAAAGAGTATTTTCATGGGGCTAGCGTTAAGGCGCTGTGCCGCGCACTGCAAGAGCGAAGGTAGGGAGTTCTGCGCGGCACAAAACCCGAAAGGAACAAATTTCGTTCGGAATTTCAAAACTCTCTAACTGATCTCGATCACACCTGCTTCGGTCACGATCAGATCCAAAGGTTGGTCGGTCGCCTCTAACGGAGCCGCATCCACCTCTTGCCCCGCAAAAGCAAAGCCTACGGCAAGCGTGCCACGGCGCGCGCGCAGCATCTCCAGCGTCCGGTCGTAGAACCCACCGCCATAGCCAAGCCGCCCCCCCTGGCGATCAAAACTCAGCAACGGGACGATGATGATTTCCGGCTCGAAAAACTCCAATACGGCAGGCACTTTCGCGCCGAACGGTCCCGCGACCATTTCCGTCTCTGGCGTCCAACGCGCAAACTTAAGCGGCTGCGCCTGTGCCTCAATCACCGGAACGCCGACTGCGCCGTAGGCCGCAGCTTCGCTCATCGCGGGGCGTGGGTCGATCTCGGTGCGGATGGGCATAAAACCCGATGCTGGCACACCGCGATATCCGGCAAGAACTTCGCTGAGATAGCCCGCCTGCGCCGCACTTGCTTTCTCAAACAGGGGTTTGCGGCGGGCAAATGCCGCTTTGCGTGCTGCCGCTTTGAGCTCGGCAATGCTCATAGCAATACAGCAGCGGCCAGACCGAGGAAGGCAAAGAAGCCGACCACATCCGTTACCGTTGTCACAAAAGCACCGGAGGCCAGCGCGGGGTCGATCCCGATCCGCTCCAGCACAATCGGGATGCCAGTCCCTGCCAACCCGGCCACAACCATGTTCACGACCATGGCCACAGCGATGACGCCACCCAGTGCTACGTTTCCGAACCAGATCACGCCAACAGTCCCCATCACGATGGCAAATATCGTCCCGTTGATCAGCCCCACCAGACATTCACGCCGGATAACCCGCCACACGTTGGAACCGGTGAGATCTTTGGTTGCGAGTGCGCGCACGGCCACAGTCAAGCTTTGCGTGCCAGCATTCCCGCCCATGGACGCCACAATGGGCATAAGCACTGCAAGTGCTACAATCTGGGCCAGTGCCACTTCGAACTGCGAAATCACCATGGAGGCCGCAATCGCGGTCAGCAGGTTTACGGCAAGCCACGGCAAGCGCTGCTTGGTCGTCATGATC
The DNA here is from genome assembly GCA_965364195.1 of uncultured Sulfitobacter sp. Classification (GTDB taxonomy): domain Bacteria; phylum Pseudomonadota; class Alphaproteobacteria; order Rhodobacterales; family Rhodobacteraceae; genus Sulfitobacter. The sequence goes on from CBDTVN010000025.1 coordinate 19,553, forward strand.
ACGCGGTCGCTGAGTGAGCCTTCGCCCACACCCGCGAGGCGTAGAATGTCTTCTTCGTGCTCTTCATCCAGCACCGCCATCGCATCATCAATCGTGATCACACCGATCAGGCGGCCATCCTCGTCCACGACGGGCGCAGAGATCAGGTGGTACTGGTTAAAGGCATAGGCCACATCGCCTTCCGCGCGCGCCGCGGGAATGATCTGGAACGTTTCTTCATAAAGCGTTCTGAGCAGCGTTTCACGCTTGGAGCGCATCAGCGTGCCCAGTGTCACATTGCCTACAGGATGCAAGCGCGGGTCCACCACGATGATGTGGTAGAACTGATCGGGCAGTTCAGATTCGGGCGTTTCACGCAGATAATCAATAGCTTGCCCCACGCTCCAATGCTCCGGTGCCATGACCACCTCGCGCTGCATCAGACGGCCAGCGGAATACTCCGGATAGGACATCGCCTGTTCGACGGCGGCGCGGTCGCCCTCGTCGAGTGCGCCCAAAATCGTCGCCTGCTGCGCGTCCTCGAGGTCTTCTAGAATGTCGACAACGTCATCGCTGTCCAGCTCGCGCATCGCTTCTTGCAGGACTTGCGGCGTGAGCAGGGCTACTACTTCGTCCCGGATCGCCTCGTCCAGTTCGGACAGGATTTCGCCGTCAAACTCACGGTCATAGAGGCGGATCAGTTTTGCCCGGTCAAACGCGCTAATCTGCTCCAGAAGGTCGGCGATGTCAGCCGCATGCAGCGGCTCCATCAGTTCAATCAGCTTTTCGCGGTCCTCGATCTCGACCGCATAGAGGATCGAGGCCACATCGCGCTTCCCCAGCACGTAGGCCTCCGGCTCATCGACCTCTAGGTCCGTCTCCGTCACCTGATCTGACATGCGCCCCACCCTCTCCGACTTTCGCGCAACATAGGCAGACGGCGTAGTGACCACAATGGCGCGCACCGTTTGGTGTGATCATTTTGATATCGCCGCCCATTGCCTGGGCGCGGCAAACAGGTACAAATGAAATTATGCAAAAACAGACACTCCTTACCGGGCAGACCCTCACGTTTCACGGTGACCCTTTCAGCACGCCCTGGGAAGATTGCGTGCGCATCAATAGCGCCGGTGCAGTGCTGGTGCAGGGCGCGAAGATACTGGCGGTGGGCGACGCAAGCGTGCTCAAATCGACCTATCCACACGCACAGGTCATCTCCTATGGCGATGATTTGATCTGCCCCGGTTTTGTTGATGCACATGTGCATTATGCACAAACAGCGATGATTGCGAGTTGGGGAAAACAGCTGATTGACTGGCTGAACACTTACACGTTTCCCGAAGAGGCCTTGTTTGCCAATCAGGGGTATCCTGAAGAAATCGCCAAGCGGTATCTCGATCTGACGGCAGCCAATGGGACCACCACTGTTGCTTCGTTTGCCACTATCCATCCTCAAAGCGTCGATGCTCTCTTCGAGGTAGCGGCCGCGCGGGGACAATGCGTCGTGGGCGGCAAAACTTGCATGGACCGCAACGCCCCCGATAACCTGCGCGATACGGCGCAATCGGCCTATGACGACAGCAAGGCGCTGATAAACCGCTGGCACGGTGTGGGCCGCGCACAATACGCCATCACGCCACGCTTTTCGCCCACTTCTACGCCTGAGCAATTATCAGCCCTTGGTGCGCTTTGGGCCGAGCACCCGACCTGCCTGATGCAGACCCACCTGAGCGAGCAACTTGACGAAATTGAATGGGTGCGCAGCCTGTATCCTGATGCACGCGATTACCTTGATACCTATGAGACGCACGGGCTGCTGGGGGCACGCGGATTATATGGCCACGCTGTGCATCTGACCGCACGCGAGGTCGACAGGTTGTCGGAGGTGCAGGGCCGTGTGATCCATTGCCCGACGTCCAACGCCTTTATCGGGTCTGGGATGCTTGACCTGATGGCGCTGGCGCAGCGCGGCGTTCCACTGGGACTAGCAACAGATACTGGCGGCGGCTCCTCGTTTTCGATGCTGCGCACTATGGCCGCAGCCTATGAAGCCGCACAACATCACGGGAACGCACTTCATGCGGCGCAATTGATGTGGCTGGCCACGCAGGGGTCGGCCCGCGCACTGCATCTTGACGCAGAAATCGGCAGCCTTGCCGCAGGAAATTACGCGGATATTGCAGTGCTTGACCTGCGTTCGACAGAGGCAATTGCGCAGCGGGCAAACCGCTCGGAATCGGTTTGGGAAGATGTCTTTGCCACGATTATGATGGGCGACGACCGCGCCTTACGGGCCACGTGGATCGCTGGTGCGTTACACGCGGCCCGCGACTAGCCTCAGCAGCGGCTCGCGGCCAAGACCATCGCGCGAAATCCGTTCACGTTCGCGATGCCAAACTGTTTGACGTTGCCTATGGTGAGATTCCGGTAGTGCCCCGGTGAGACGCGCCATGCTTCAATCGCGCGGGCCTCGGTGCGGTATCCGCGGCTGACGTTTTCAGCGACGGTGCACCACTTGTACCCCACGCGCGAAACCCGCTGGGCCACGTTTGTGCCATTGCGGCCCCTGTGCGTCATGATTTTGTTTGCAGCCATAAAGCTTGCTTGAGCATGGGCTGCTGCATCCAACTTCGCGGACCGTTTCACAGGCGGAAGGCCTGCGCGGGAGCGGATCGCATTTATTTGCGCTCCAGCGTTAGATGAATTTGTAGTGACGTTGACCTTTTGAATTTTGGCCCGTTGCGACCCGTTAAACTCGGCCTGTTGCGCTTGCGGTGCAGGGCTTGTGATCCCGAATGTCGCAAGAACGACAAAAAGGGAGACGCCCAGTGTCAGCTGTTTCATATCTACTCCTGTAATCCATATGCCATCTCCCTTTGTCTGCTCAGAAGTTGCGGCATATTTATGGTCTTAATCTGACCATTTCGTACCACGGCGCGACCTTCAACGAACAAATCGCGTACCGTGGTTGGACCAGCAAGAACCAGCGCAGCAATGTCCCATGAACCGGCGGATTCTACCCCATTCATGTCCCATATTGCGATATCCGCGCGTTTTCCCACCGCCAGACGTCCGCAATCGGGGCGGCCCAGCACATCCGCTCCGCCGCGCGTGGCGATCTCTAGGGCTTCGCGTGCGCTCATCGCGTCGGCGCCATGCACCACACGTTGCAACAGCATGGCTTGCCGCGCTTCGGCCACCAAGTTGCCCGCATCATTACTGGCCGAGCCATCCACACCAAGGCCCACAGGCACACCCGCATCCCGCATGGCCCGCAGCGGGGCGATGCCGCTGCCAAGGCGGCAGTTGGAGCACGGACAATGGGCAACACCCGTACCGGTGCTCGCAAACAGAGCGATCTCGGCAGGGTCGAGTTTGACACAGTGGGCGTGCCAGACGTCGGGCCCAACCCATCCAAGGCTTTCGGCATACTCACCCGGACGACAGCCGAAGGTCTCCAGCGAATAGGCAATGTCTTCGTCGTTTTCCGCCAGATGGGTGTGCAGCATCACGCCTTTATCACGCGCCAGCAGAGCAGCATTGCGCATCAAATCCGTGCTCACAGAGAAGGGGGAACAAGGTGCGATGCCCACGCGGCACATGGACCCCTCGGAGGGATCATGGAAGGCATCGATGACGCGGATGCAGTCCTCCAGAATAGCCGCCTCATTCTCGACCAATGCGTCAGGTGGTAAGCCCCCTGCACTCTCCCCGATGCTCATCGCGCCGCGTGTCGGGTGAAAGCGCAGCCCGATCTCGGCGGCGGCGTGAATCGTATCCTCTAGTCGCGACCCGTTAGGGTAAAGATAAAGATGGTCAGAGCTGAGCGTGCAGCCCGACAGGGCCAGCTCCGCGAGCCCTACCTGCGCGGAGACGTGCATGTGATCCGGCGTGAACCGCTGCCAAATCGGATAGAGCGTGCGCAGCCACCCAAACAGCAGCGCGTCCTGCCCGCCCGGAACGGCGCGGGTAAGGCTTTGATAGAGGTGATGGTGCGTGTTCACCAAACCCGGCGTCACAAGACATCCCGCAGCGTTTACGATTTCCGCGCCTTCCGGTGCAGTCAGTCCAACGCCGATCTGCACAATCACACCATCGCGGATCAGGATATCATGTTCGGTCAATTCGCGCCGCGTATCGTCCATCGTGAGGATGGTGCTGGCACCGCGTAGAAGCGTGACACTCATAGCGCCACCGATGTGCGCAGGATCGCCAGCGCCTCGGCGTGAATCTCTGTATTGGCCGCCGCAATCACACGCCCGCCGTTATATGCGGGATCGCCGGCCCAATCTGTCACAATACCACCTGCCGCTTCGATGAGGGCGAGAGGCCCTTGGATATCATAGGAGTTCAAGCCTGCCTCGATCACCAGATCAACCTGACCGGACGCGACCAACGCATAGGCGTAGCAATCCATGCCATACCGCGTCAACTGGGCCTGCTCTGCGACTGCGCGAAACGCGGCGCCCTCCTCAGGGCTGCCCACTTCGGGGAATGTTGTGAAAACCACAGCCTGCGACAGGGGTCGCGCGGCGCGCGTGTGGATGGTACGGGTCTGCTCACCGCGGATGAGGCTCGCACCCTCAGGTGTGCCAATAAATCGCTCACCGATATAGGGCTGGTCCACGATGCCGATGAAAGGTCCCGACGTGCCCCCTACAGCGATCAAAACGCCCCATGTGGGGGTTCCCGCCACAAAACCGCGCGTGCCATCAATCGGATCCAGAACCCAAGTCAGACCACTGCTACCCGGCTGCGCTCCCAACTCCTCGCCCAAAATAGCGTCATCAGGGCGGTGCTGCGCCAAAACGGCCCGCATGGCAGCCTCTGCCGCCCGGTCCGCCTCTGTCACGGGATCATAACCGCCGGGCAATTTGTTATCCGCCCCCAGATCGTCGCTGCGAAAGTAGGGCAGGATCACATCACGCGCGGCGTCCGCCATCAGATGTGCGACACGAATGAGGTCTTTTGTCAGTTCAGGATTAGAATTCATGGCCAATTCGTCTCACTCCTGTGCGCACCATGCAAGACTGCCAGATCAAAAAAGCTGACATCGGCTGGGAATTTAACTGTGAATGCAGCGTCTGCTCAGACTGCGTCACTCAGGACCCGCGCCAACTCGAACATGCGGTGGCGCTGACCGGGCGGAATATCATAGTAGGTGCGGACCAAGTCCATCGCCTCTTTGGTGTTAAAAACATCTTCAGGGACTGCGCCGGGTGAGCTTGCCTCTACTCGTTTGTCTAATCCCTCAAAGAATGACTCCACAGGCACGTTCAGCGCCTCGGAAATATCCCACAGGCGCGATGCACTCACCCGATTGGCACCCGTCTCGTATTTCTGGATTTGCTGGAACTTGATCCCCACCACCTCGGCGAGCTGTTGTTGCGTCATACCCACCAGCCAACGGCGCTGGCGGATTCTCTGACCCACATGGGTATCAACAATATGGGTCATGGTTACTCTACTTCCTCGGAACACACGCGGTTTGCGCTTACCAGCACGGCACTGCGAAACTTGAAAAATCACAGCTGATCCGGCTATTTACCAGAGACTATAAGGTATCCAGTGAGCCGCGCAAAGAGTATGTGGCATTCCGCTCGTCGTGTGCGGCCAGTGCAGATCACCCTCTATTGGTACCACAAAACTGCTTTGCGAGGAGGGAAAGCTCGTTGGATCAACGCAGGGGTCTAAAACTGATTTGCGTCCTGCTTCGAACCGATCCGCCGTATGGCTGGGCAGAATACAAAACAATATGAGGGGCTTGAATTGGGTGGTCCACTGCGGCTGTTAGACCCTCGCCCATCCAAGTTGGCATAATTTGCACATTCACTTGTTAATGTGACGTTGCAAGCGCGCGCTGTTTCTCGCCCAATCTCGCTCGCAACAACGTCACCAGCTGCTGCATAGGTTCCGATACGTCACCTTGGGCAACGTAGAGATTAATGAGCTGATCGGGCAAATCAGGAAGCGCGCCACCGTGATCGATTCGCGCAAATTGCTGTGGCTCAGTCCCCTCGATCGCGGTGTGAACCGCCAAATCCGCGCTGACAGTGGCATGAATGGCGCTGTCATTGTCCGTCTCCAGCAGCATCTGCCATTTGATGCCCGCGCGGTCCAACGCCGCGACGACCAACGGACGAAAGGTACACAAGCGACCGTACGCAATGCTGAGCGGCCGTTGCCGCCACGCCGCGCCGCCGCGCGCACCGATCCAGTGAAGCGGGCGTTTTGCGAGTGTGACACCGCCCGCTTCCACCGACGTCTCGGTGGTCAGGATGATGTCACACTCTCCCTTTGCAAACATCTCTTTGAGGGTGCGCGTGTGGCACGATTCAAGTGCGATGCGCGTGGCGGGAAACATCGCGTTAAACTGCTTGAGGACCTGAGGGATGGCAGGGTTCACGATATCATGCGGTACGCCGAGGCGCAGTGTCCCAGCAAACTCCTGCGCGGTCAGCCGTGACACCGCCTCGTCATTCATCGCCACCATCCTGCGCGCATAGCTCAAAAGCTGGTCCCCGCTTGCGGTAAAGGCAATGGAGCGTCCGCTGCGATCAAGCAATTGCACATCCAACAACTCCTCCAGCCGCTTGAGCTGCATCGAGACGGCAGATTGGGTCAGGTGCAAAAAGCCCGCCGCCCGCGTCACCCCGCCCGCATCAGCCACAGCAACAAGCGCACGTAAGGTCGCAAGATCAAGATTTCTCATACATCACCAAATCCAATGAGTCGCATCAATAACATTCATTTTCATTATGTGCGGTACATCACCATATATCAAGGATCAGAATGAATAACCCACCTACCATCACCAAACTGGAGAACGAAATGCGTATCGCCCTGTCCCGCCCCACCTGTCATCAACGCCCTGCGCGGCTCTCGATACGCAGCGCATTTGCCCTCTGGCGCAGCCGCCGCGCACTTGCAGCGCTTGATTCCATTCAACTCGAAGATGTGGGGATCACCGCTGCACAGGCGCATGTAGAGGCAAAAAGACCCCTCTGGGACGCCCCCGCGTCATGGAAGTGTTAACCAATCCCAAAAACCTGACCGAAAAACCTTGAAAAGCATGGCCGCTATCACGATATTGGCCATGTACCCGCCGGAAAACCTTTGTGCGGGACTGCTTTAGGGAGTTTTACATGGCAGACGTGAATACAATCCGGACCAGTGCCGGAAGCCGCACAGCCGCGATTGATGAAGGCCTGCGTGCACATATGAACAAAGTTTACGGGACAATGTCCGTAGGCATGTTGATTACTTTCGCCGCCGCTTGGGCGATTTCGGGCTTGGCAGTTACATCCGATCCATCCGCCGCTGCTGCGCAGTTGCGTGAAGGTCAGTACCTGACCGACCTCGGCTATGCGCTTTATGCGTCCCCGCTCAAATGGGTAGTCATGTTCGCTCCGCTCGCATTCGTCTTTGGCCTCAGCGCCATGATCGGCCGCATGTCCGCCGCCACAGCACAGCTGACGTTCTATGCGTTTGCTTTTGTCATGGGTCTGTCGATCAGCTCGATCTTCCTGATCTACACGGGCGCCTCGATCATTCAGGTGTTCCTTGCGACCTCCGTCGCTTTTGCAGGTCTGTCCCTCTGGGGCTACACCACGAAAAAGGACATCTCCGGCTGGGGTAGCTTCCTGATCATGGGCGTCATCGGCCTGATCGTTGTGTCCATCATCAACATCTTCCTGCAGAGCCCTGCAATGGCGTTCGCCATCTCGTCCATCGGCGTTCTGATCTTCGCGGGTCTCACCGCCTATGACACACAGCGGATCAAGACCGACTACATCGCGCACGCCAGCCACGGCGACACGGAGTGGATGGGCAAAGCGGCCATCATGGGCGCGCTGAGCCTTTATTTAAACTTCATCAACATGTTCATGATGTTGCTGTCACTCTTCGGCAACCGCGAGTAAAATCGCACTGCATAAATCGATCCAGAGCCGCCCTTCCGAGGGCGGCTTTTTTCATGGGAGACCAAAATGTTAGAACTCAGACCCAACTGCGAGATGTGCGACCGTGATCTTGCTCCTGCCAGCACTGATGCGCGCATCTGCACCTATGAATGCACCTTCTGCGCTGATTGTGTGGAGCGCATTCTTCACAACGTCTGCCCCAACTGCGGCGGCGGCTTCGTTCCGCGCCCCATACGCCCTGCAAAAGCGCACCGCGACGGGACAGGCCTGCGGCACCACCCACCCAGCACAACGCGCGCAAAGATGAAGTGGACAACGGCGGATATCAGCGCCTTCGTGGCAAAGCTGCGCCATACGCCCCCCACCGAGCGCTAGCCTACCACCAGCGCCTGCTGGAAGGCGCGCACAGCCGGCGGCTGGTGAGGTAATGCACGACCACCTCATCGGCTGCCTTACCTCGGCATGCAGCCATGCGCGCACGTCCGCTATGGCGATCCTGCCAGATAAACCTAAGAAATGATGCCGTGTTCAGGTCGAATCGTTGAACGCATCCGTCGGGCAGATCGGGCCTACTTCTCCCCCAATACCGGACCGAGCGGCGCAGAACGCGCCAAAGCCGTAACGGCACAGGTAAGTCGAGCCAAATCAGTACATCCGCTCGGGTCATGCGATTGTCAAAGGTAGCGGAAACATTA
>CBDTVN010000026.1:0-27990 GCA_965364195.1 uncultured Sulfitobacter sp.
GCGTTTGGCTTATCCTTGCAGGGCAGCCCACATTTCCAGATCACGCTCGGCGGTCCAGATGCGGGGGTGGGTGATGCCTCGGGCCTCGTCATAGGCGCGTGCCACATTGAAGGGCAGGCAGTGCTCATAGATCGCATAGTCGGCGAACTTGGGGTCACATTCGGCGCGCACGGCATCCCACGCTTGCTTGAGCGTGCCGCCTTGAGCCGCAACGCGGGCGGCGGGTGCGTAGGTGGAGTTCACGAAGTCACGTGTGCTCTCGATTGCGCGGTTCACGGCTTCTTTGCCAATGAGTGCGCCGCCACGACCGGGTGCGATGGAATTCACGTCATACGCTTTGATCGCGTCGAGCGTGGTCCCCCATTCGGCGAAATGGCCATCGCCGCAATAGCATGCGGAGTGGTCTTCGACGATGTCACCAGTGAACATCACGTTTTCGTCCGGCACATGGATCACGATATCACCCGCCGTATGGGCACGGCCAAGGTGCATCAGATCAACGCGGCGGTTGCCCAAATGCACAGTCATGCGGTCGTTGAACGTGGTTGTGGGAAAGGTGAGGCCGGGGATGGATTCATAGCCCTCAAACAGACGGGGGAAGCGCTGGAATTCGCTATCCCAATCTTCCTGACCACGCTCCATAACCATACCGCGGGCGGCTTCGCCCATGATGATCTGGTCTGCGCCGTAAGCTGAGGCCCCCAGCACGCGAACAGCGTGATAGTGGGTCAGCACAACATGGCTGATCGGCTTGTCTGTGACTTTGCGGACTTGTTCGATGACTTTGTGCGCCAGACGCGGGGTGGCTTGCGCCTCCACGATCATCACGCTCTCGTCACCGATGATGACGCCGGAATTCGGGTCGCCCTCTGCCGTAAACGCCCACAGATCGCGGCCAATTTCGTCAAAGGTGATCGTCTTTTCGGTCATGTCGCCTTGGGAGGCAAATGCTTTGGCCATTTTGGTATCCTTACGGGTGTTTTACGGGAATTTAACGGCGGGCTTAATCGTCGCGGTGCAGGTGCCGAAACCGATCAGGTAGCCGTCACCCTTTGCTGCACCGTGCAGCGTCAGGGTATCGCCATCCTCGATAAAGCTGCGGGTTTGACCGCCGCCGATATCCATAGGCTCTTTGCCACCCCATGACATTTCGAGCAGGCTGCCGCGCTGGTTCTTTTCAACGCCGGAAATGGTGCCGGAGCCGAGCAGATCCCCCGGTGTCATCGCACAGCCGGAGCTTGCGTGATGGGCCAGTTGTTGCGGGGCGGAGTAGTACATCTCGTTGTAGTTGGTCTCGCAGATCGTCGTGACATCACCACCCTCGGGCTGGATCGTGACGCTCAGGTCGATATTGTAGAGCATTGGCTTTGGCTCATGCAGGTGGGGCAGTAGCTCGACTTCACGTGCGGGTGTAGAGGTGCGGAACGGCTCCAACGCGGCGCGAGTGACGATCCACGGAGAGATTGAAGTGGCGAAGGCTTTGGCCTGAAACGGTCCAAGCGGCTGATACTCCCAAGCTTGGATATCGCGGGCAGACCAATCGTTGAGCAGGACATAGCCGAAGATCATCTCGTCAGCTTGGGCTACGCTCACAGGGTGCCCCATCTCGGAAGCGGTGCCCACAATCGCGCCCATCTCAAGCTCGATATCGAGACGTTTGCAGGGGCCGAACGAGGGCATATCTGCGTCAGGCGCTTTGGTCTGGCCGTTGGGCCGTACAACGTCGGTACCGGAGACAATGACAGTGGACGCGCGTCCGTTATAGCCGATGGGGATGTGGAACCAGTTGGGCGGCAAAGCATTCTCGGCGCCACGGAACATCGTGCCGATATTCACAGCGTGGTTCTTGCCCGCATAGAAATCGGTGAACTCTGCCACGACCATCGGCATTTCCATGCGTGCGTCTGCCATAGGGATCAGCATCGGTGCCACAGCCGCTTGCTCGGCGGAGCCATCGGCCAGCAGTTGCACCAGACGCTCCCGCAGAGCCTCCCACGCCTCAGGCCCCAGCTCCATCACATCGTTCCAATAGGGCACGTCGAAAACTGGATCCTCGGCGAGCTCGATCAGTCCCGATTCTTCGGCGGCAAACATGTCGAGGATCATGTCACCGATCGCCACGCCACACCGCGGCTCAAGCCGGTTGGTGGTGAACACACCGTAGGGCAGGTTGTTAAGCGGGAATTGGGTGTCAGCGCTGTTGGCGCTTTCTACCCATGATTTCATCAATGTCATTGGTATTCCTTTAGAATTAATACGGTGGCGGGCTCACTTTTTGCCCGGTGTGCCATCGAATTTCTTTTCAATATCGCTCCAGCAGTCGATGTAGTCGTCCTGCAATGGCGCCTCGGTGGCCGCGAATTGTGTGAGGTGCTGGGGGAACCGCGTCTCGAACATGAACGACATGGTGTCCGCCAGTTTTTCCGCGCCAAGCTCCGCGTTTGACGCACCCTCGAATGCGTCTTTGTCGGGGCCGTGGGGCAGCATCATGTTGTGTAACGACATGCCGCCGGGAATAAATCCCTTTGGCTTTGCGTCATAGATGCCAAAGATATTGCCCATCATCTCGGACATGACATTCTTGTGGTACCATGGTGGGCGGAAGGTATCCTCGGCCACCATCCAGCGATCGCGGAACAGCACGAAGTCGATATTAGCTGTGCCTTCGACGCCACTGTCGGCGGTCAGTACCGTAAAGATGGATGGATCGGGGTGATCAAACAGGATCGCGCCTACGGGGCAGTAGGTGCGCAGATCGTATTTGCAGGGCGCATAATTGCCATGCCATGCGACCACGTCGAGCGGTGAATGGCCGATCTTTGTCTCGTGGAACTGGCCTGCCCATTTGATCGTAACGGTGGAGGGGGCATCGCGATCCTCGAATGCCGCGACTGGTGTCTTGAAATCACGCGGGTTGGCCATACAGTTTGCCCCGATGGGACCGCGACCGGGCAGGCGGAATTTCTGGCCGTAATTCTCGCAGACGAACCCGCGCGCCGGGCCCTCCAATACTTCGACACGGTAGACCAAGCCGCGGGGGATGACCGCGATCTCCTGTGGCTCGATGTCGATCACCCCCAGTTCGGTGGCAAAGCGCAAGCGGCCCTCTTGGGGCACAACCAAAAGTTCGGAATCAGCGGAGTAGAAATACGCGTCCTTCATGCTTTCGGTCACGAGGTAAACGTGGCTGGCCATGCCGACTTGCGTGTTCACATCACCCGCCGTTGTCATGGTGCGCATGCCTGTTAGCCACGTCAGGGGTTGGTCCGAATGTGGCACGGGATCCCAGCGGTACTGGCCCAGCGAGATCACATCAGGGTCTACATGAGGTGCCGATTTCCAATAGGGCAGGTCGATTTTTTCATAGCGGTGCGAGTGTTTGACCGACGGACGGATACGGTAGCACCACGTCCGCTCGTTCTGGTGGCTGGGCGCGGTAAATGCGGTGCCGCTCAACTGCTCGCCGTAAAGGCCATAGTTGACCTTTTGCGGTGAGTTCATCCCTTGGGGCAGCGCGCCGGGTAGGGCCTCTGTCTCGAAATCATTGCCGAAGCCGGGCATGTATCCATCCGTTGTGCCGACCGTAGTGGCAGCGGTTTGAAGTCCGTGTGGTGACAGCGCTTTGTTCATTTGGTTTCCCCCTCAGTTCCCATAGCAGATATTAGTTTGATTTGTAACTAACAACAGGTAAGTTCGAAAAATGACTGATGATGATTTTGATCTGAGCCGCTTTCTGCCCTACGCCCTCAATCAGGCGGCGGAAGCGACAAGTATCGGCTTTCAGACATATTACCGCCAGCGCTACGGCATGTTGCGCACAGAATGGCGGGTCCTGTTTCATCTGGGGCGCTATGGCGCGATGACGGCAAAGGAAATCTGCGAACGGGCCAGTCTGCATAAAACCAAAGTCAGCCGCGCGGTGCATGCGCTGGAACAAAAGCGATTCATTGTCCGCACGATCCAAGAACAGGACCGAAGGCACGAAACCCTATCTCTCACGCATCAGGGGGAAGGGGTTTATGCAGATTTGTTTGAGGCCGCAAAGGCATATGACGCAAAGCTGTCGGCGCATTTCACGGAGACAGAACGGGAGATCCTGAACCGCTGTCTGGAGAAGATCGCAGAGTTGTGAGCAGGCCGAAGGGTGGCTCCGGCCTGCGCGACGTATTTTAGTCTGATTTTGTGTCGGCAGAGTGATCCATATCACCATGTTTCATGCCGCCATGATCGCCCGCAGTACGCGCTTCAATGTTAAAGTTGATGTCAATCTCGCCTGCGGTCTCGAAGACGAGCGTTGCATTAATCTTCTCGCCTACTTCGAACGGATCGCCGCCCAACCCCATGAACATCACGTGCAGCCCGCCGGGCATAAGCATTACTGTCTCGCCAGCGGGGAGGGCGATGCCGCCTTCCTGCTTGGTCATGGTTGCGACGCCGTTTTCGTCCGTTGCAGAGAGGTGAAGCTCAATGCGCGGAATCTCCGCCACGCGAACATCAACCAGTGTGTCATCAGTGGCGCCAGTATTGGTAATACTCATGTAACCGCCGCCAACATTGGCGGATTTTGCAGTCTCAAAGGCCCTAGGATGCGCAATTTGGAGATCGCCGAGTGTGTAGTCATGTGCCTGAGCAATGCCAGCAGAGAGAAGCACCGCGAGAGCGGATCTTGTCAAAATATTCATGTTATTTTCCTGTGAGTAGATTGCAGGGCTTTGCCTGCGGTATGTGACGTGTGTTTGAGAGTGAAAACGTCAGCTACGCGGCGGGCCACGCACAGGAGGGTGTGCATATTGCACAGAAAGATCGGCTCTGATTTGCGCGTGTCGCCCGGTCAGCACCAGTTCTTGAAACGACACAGCTTGCGATGGTTGCTCTGGGGATGAGAGCAGCATGGCGCCCACAATCTGGCAGCTTTCACAGCCCCCGTTAATGTGGTCGCCAGTCTCGCCGCAGATATCAGCAAGGTTTCCACCCATCGAAATGAACTGCGTCATTTGCGCGGTTATGGGTGCTGCTCCTGCGCGGTGCGCAAACGGTACACTGAGCAAGGCCAGCGTCAAAAACGCAAGCACGCAGGCTCTTAGGGAAGTGGGCAACTTTGTAATCATCGAGCGCAGAGTACATCCGCTTCTAGCGCCATGCCAGCGTATTCGACTGCGGTATTCCTGCGCATGAAAAAACCCCGACGCGGGGTGCATCGGGGCAGTTGCGCCTTGAGGTGGCTCAAGGGCGCGTTCGGCGCTCGGATGGGGGTTAGGCGCGCCGAAACCGACAGTGACTTACGCTTCTTGCGGCGTAAGCGTGCCGATAATGACGTCGAGGACAAGTTCGCTACCACGGCGCAAAACGGTGATAGAAGTGCTATCCTCGGGGTCTTTCGCCGCCACGGCGCGGGTAAGATCTCCGACCGCCTCGATCGCGGTGCCGTCAAAGCTTAGGATGATGTCACCCTGCTCCAACCCTGCGGCTGCGGCGGGGCTGTCCTTAGAAACCGTCTCGACCACTGCACCTTTGGATGTCTCGAACCCGAGAACTTGGGCGACCTCATCGCTCATCGGGCGGATGTTCACGCCGAGCCAGCCACGCGTTACCATGCCATCATCGGACAGGTCAGCCACCACGTCGCGCACCACGTCGGACGGCACGGCAAAGCCGATCCCGACCGAGCCACCGCCCGGCGAAATGATGGCAGTGTTCACACCAATCACATCGCCCGCATTGTTAAAGAGCGGCCCGCCGGAATTGCCACGGTTGATCGCCGCATCGGTCTGGATAAAGTCGTCATAGGGGCCGGAGTTGATGTCGCGCGATTTGGCGGAGATGATCCCGCTTGTCACGGTCGAGCTGAGGCCAAAGGGGTTGCCGACGGCGACGACCTCATCGCCCACGCGCATTTCCTCGGAGGTACCGAAGGTGACAAAAGGCAAATCGACATCAGCCTTAATCGAGAGCAGGGCAATATCCGTTGCGGGATCACTGCCCACTACTTCGGCATCAAAGGAACGGCCATCCGCCAGCTTGACCTTGACCGTGGAGGCCCCTGCGACAACGTGGTGGTTCGTCACGATCTGGCCTTCTTCGGTGATGATAAAGCCGGACCCCAATCCGCCACGCGGGCTTGCCTCTGGCATTTGCTGCTCAAAGCGTTTGCGCAAGGCTTCGGGAATATTGTCGGGCAGCGCGCGTGCGGGCTGGGCCGCATTGGTGACCTCGATGAAGACCACAGCGGGTGCGACTTGTTCTACCAGATCGCCATATCCACCTGCCGGAACGGCCAGTGCGGCAAAGGGGCCGAGCGCGAGCGCAAGGGCGAGAGGTGCGGATTTAGAGAGCAAAGATGTCATATTGTTTCCTCGTGCATCTGTTTGCGATTGGAATACAGATGGGGGCCCAAGGTTACGGGACAGCCCTGCAAGCTTATACAAATCTGTAATGGAGAGGTGGGTGCGCTGTGTGCCTTCTGTGGCTATATGAGAGAGTATGAAAATACTTGTGATTGAAGATGACGCGACCACGGGAGCCTACATCGCGCGCGGTTTGCGCGAGGAAGGGCATGTGGTTGACCTTGCTACTGATGGCCGTGCGGGTCTGGTTGCGGCCACGGGCGGGGGGCACGAAGTGCTCATCGTGGACCGTATGCTGCCACATGTGGACGGCCTCACTTTGGTTAAGACATTGCGCGGCGCGGGGAACACGACGCCGGTGCTGTTTCTCACCGCGATGGGCTCTGTCGAGGATCGGATTGGCGGGCTGAACGCAGGGGGCGACGATTATCTGGTCAAGCCGTTTGTATTTGGTGAGTTGTCTGCGCGCGTTGCGGCCCTTGGCCGAAGACCCCAAGCAGTGGAGCAGGAAACAGCGCTGCACGTAGGGGACCTGACGCTGGATTTGCTGACACGCAAGGTTACGCGGGCAGGGCAGGAGATTGATTTGCTGCCCCGTGAATTTGCGCTGCTGGAGTTTTTGTTGCGCCGCAAGGGGCGTGTGCAAACCCGTACAATGCTGCTTGAAGGGGTGTGGGATTTGTCATTTGATCCGATGACCAATGTCGTTGAGACCCACGTCAGCCGCCTGCGCGCCAAGGTTGATAAACCGTTCGAGACGGAACTGATCAAAACCGTGCGCGGTGCAGGCTACCGGATCGACGGATGAGGCAGCTGTGGCGTTCCATGCCGTTGCGACTGGCGCTGGTGCTGGTTGTGCTCTTTGGTACGGTCAGTTTGCTCAGCCTCGCGGCGAGTTATGCGGTGACGCGCGCGGCATTCGAGCAATCTATACGTGATAATCTAGCTCAGGACTTGGCAGGGTTTCGGGCCGCACCTTCCGCCGGTGCAGTCGCGCTTTTGGTGCAGGCTGAATCGCAAGAGACAGATCCCGACCGCCTCGTACTAAGCTATGTCACCCCAAATGGCCGGATTTACGGCAATGGGGCTGTGGCGCGGGACGATGAGGGATTTCATATTATCTCGCTGGAGGAGGGTCGTGCCGAGCTGAGCGGCGAATACCTCGCACTGAGTGAGCGCTTGTATGGAGGCCGTTTGACCATCGCGCGCAGCCGTGCCGAGATCGAGGCATTGCAGCCCGTTTTCCTGAATATCCTGTGGATCAGTCTACTGCCCACAGTCCTTATCGCATTGTCCGGTGGGTTGATCCTCGCACGGCGGTCCCAACGCCATGTTGAGGTAATCCGCGCCGCGCTTGAGCGCTTGACGGGTGGCGATATGGGCGCGCGTGTGCTGGGTGGACCGCGCTGGTCCGATGATCTGGGCAGTATTGGTGAGGCAGTTAACGTGATGGCGCGGGCGCAAGAGCGCAACGTCGAGGCGCTGCGGCAAGTGTCCTCTGATATCGCCCATGATCTCAAAACGCCTGTGCAACGGGTCTCCTTGCAGCTGGAGGCCTTGGCCGAGGTTGTAGCGAGGGGGAAGGCCGCGGAACTGGTCGCGCAAACGCGCGATGAGGTTGCTGGGATTTCAGCAGTATTCTCATCGCTGCTTCAGCTGGCGCAGGTTGAGAATGGCACGCTCAAGGCCCAATTTGCGTCCGTTGATCTGGTGGGGTTGTGCCGCACCATGGTCGAGATTTATGAGCCAACCGCAACGGAACGCGGTCAGGTGTTAGGGTTTAACGGGCCTGATGAGGCAATTGTATCGGGAGAAAAGACCCTTCTGGGGCAACTCATTGCAAATTTGGTGGCCAATGCCGTGAACCACGCGGGCGCGCAGGCGGTGATCGAGGTCAGCCTCAGGAATACTGACCACGGCGTAACGCTGTGTGTGACTGACAACGGACCGGGGATTCCCGAGGCCGAGCGCGGTAAAGTCACCCAACGCCTGTACCGGCTGGATCAGAGCCGCAACACGCCCGGCAACGGTCTTGGGCTGAGCCTTGTAGACGGAGTGGCACGGCTGCACGGTGCGACCTTGTCGTTCGAAGATGCAGAGCCGGGCTTGCGGGTAAAAGTGCAGTTCAGTGCGAAACGTGCATCGACCTTGAACCCGAACCACAGACGGGTCAAGTTGGCGTAAATCTCATCCATTCGGAGGCTCCCCGATGCGCGCCATGCAGGTAACAGACTATAACACCTCACTCGAAATGGTGGAGCTGGCGATGCCTGTCCCTGCTGCTGGGGAGGTTGTGATACAGGTGGCGACCTGCGGGCTTAACTTCGGTGATACACTGTTGATCAAGGGGAGCTATCAGGAGAAGCATGCGCTGCCCTTTACGCCGGGGATGGAGCTTGCCGGGGTCATTACCCAATTGGGCGAGGGCGTTAGTAATTTGCACGTGGGGCAGCGCGTCGCGGCCCATTGCGGGGTGAACGGCCTCTCTGAGTATGCGGCGGTGCGCGCCGAGATTTGCGTGCCTATCCCTGATGCGATGCCCTTTGTCGATGCGGCGGCGTTCCTGATTACTTACGGCACAAGCCATCTTGCTTTGGGTGACAAGGCGCAGTTGCAAGCGGGCGAACGTTTGCTGGTGTTGGGGGCGTCAGGTGGCGTGGGCCTCACGGCGGTTGAGCTGGGTAAGTTAATGGGCGCGGAAGTGATCGCCTGCGCGCGTGGTGCTGAGAAGCTGGAGATTTGCAAACAGTTTGGGGCGGATCATCTGATTGACTCCGAAACCGATGATATTCGGGAGCGGGTTAAAGCGCTGGGCGGGGCTGATGTGGTTTATGACCCGATTGGTGGTGCGCAGTTCGAGGCCGCGATGCGGGCCTGCAACGTAGGTGCGCGGCTTTTGCCGCTGGGGTTTGCCAGTGGTGAGGTGCCGCAAATTCCTGCGAACATCCTGCTGGTCAAGAATATGACCGTGCTGGGTTTTTACCTCGGCGGCTACGCCAAGCTAAAGCCGGAAGCGCTGCCGCGCAGCTTTGAGACCCTTATCGACTGGTATCTGACGGGCAAATTGAAGCCGCATGTGAGCAACGTGCTGCCTTTGGCGCAGGCAAACGACGGACTTGATCTGTTGCGCTCACGCAAGGCGACCGGAAAAGTTGTGATCGAGGTCGGCTAGTGGCGTCTGGCAACAGGGCGTGGGGTCACGCGATTGGTCTTGATCCGTTCGCGGAAGAATACAAACAAGCCTGACGCGATGATCAGGGCGATGCCAGTCCAGACCTCCCATGTGGGCAAGTCGCCAAAGATCATAAAGCCCCAGAAAACGGCCAAGGGGAGGCCGATATATTCAAAGGGTGCTACAGTTGCAGCACTGGCAAGGCGGTAGGCTTGGCTGAGGCAGTAGCCGATCAACGCACCGTTTATACCCATCCCCAAGAGCCAGATACGCTCCTCCGGTGGCGGCCAAATCCACGCGCGCAATAGAAATTCCAATGAGGCATTTGTGGTGTTCTCTGCAAAGCGCCCATCGCCCGCGACGAGGTAAAAGCCGATGGAGACAACAAGGAATGTCGCCTGAATATAGATCGCAAGGGTGGATGCGGGTGCTTTGACGCCCAGCTTGCGTGTCATCAATTGGTTAAGCGCATAGGTGAGGGCGGCCAGCACTGGCAACAACAGCACGATGCGTGACGCGGGGAGGCTGTCGCCACTCTCCCACGGGCGCTGCATGATGATCACGCCGATAAAGCCGACGATGACGGCGCCGATGCGCAGGGGGCCGACCTTTTCACCCAAGAGCGGGATCGAGAGTAGAGTAATGAACAAGGGCGCAACAAAGAAAAGCGCCGTCGCATCCGCCAGCGGCAGCACGGCGAGGGCCAGAAAGAATGCCATGTTCGAGATGACAACCAAAATACCGCGAAAGATATGCAGTATCGGCCTGTCGGTGCGCAAGGCAGCAAAGCCGCCCTCGAATTGCAGAAAGACAAGCGTGACCAGCAAAGCAATGGCAGAGCGGAAAAATACAATCTCGTGCAGGGGGTAGCCGCTGGAGAGTTGCTTGATCAGCATGTCATTGAGGGAGATGCAAAAAACCCCGAACAGCACAAAGGCGATTGCAAGGCCCGCACGGTTGGAGGCTGTTGTCATACGCGCACCATCATCAATCCCGTTGCAGCTGTCCAGAAAAATTCATAGCGTTGGGGATCACATCAGGAGAGCACGCCCATGCAAATGTCAGACACCCGCCAGATCGCTGCCACACCCGCGCAGGTTTATGCGGCCTTGCTTGATCCCGAAATGCTGAAAACCTGCGTGCCGGGTGCCACGGAAGTTTCCGGATCGCCCGAAGAAGGGTTCATAGCGACGGTCGTGCAAAAGGTCGGCCCTGTGAAGGCCACATTTAAGGGCGAGGTCGAGATCACAGATATGGTGCCGGATACTTCCTTGCGCATTGATGGTGCGGGTAAGGGCGGTGCTGCTGGATTTGCAAAGGGCGGTGCGGATGTGCGGCTGGTGGCGACCGATGGCGGTTGTGAGTTGAGCTATGACGTGGAGGCCAAGGTTGGCGGCAAGCTGGCACAACTTGGTAGTCGCATTATTGACGGATTTGCCAAGAAGATGGCGGATCAATTCTTCAACAACTTGCAAGAAACGCTTGAGGGACCAGCCGAGGCTTCTGCCGAGGACGCAGCACCGGAGGCTGAGGGCAAAAAAGGCTGGTTTGGGCGGACCAAATCGTAACGCTGCGGCGCTCTTGTTGCCGCGGGGCAATTCGGTCTAGGTAGGCAATAGCCCCAAGCCGGAGACTGCCATGCCCCTGATTGTCGATGTAGCTGCGTTACGAAAAGCCTATGCAGGCGGTTTTGAGGCGCTCAAAGGGGTGAACCTCCAGATTGAAGAAGGCGAGATTCTTGCGCTGCTCGGGCCGAATGGTGCGGGTAAGACGACCCTGATTTCAACGATCTGCGGTATCACAACCGCCACATCTGGCAGCGTTAAAGTGGGCGGTCATGATACGATCAAGGATTTTCGCGCCGCACGCTCCATGATTGGCCTCGTGCCACAGGAGATTAATCTGGAGCCGTTCGAGCGTGTCCAGAACACGGTCAAATTTTCACGCGGTTTGTTCGGGAAGTCTGCGAACCCTGCCTTGATTGAGAAAATCCTGCGCCAACTGTCCCTGTGGGACAAGCGTGACAGCCAAATTCGGGAACTGTCAGGCGGCATGAAGCGCCGCGTACTGATCGCTAAAGCGCTGAGCCATGAGCCGCGTGTGTTGTTTCTGGATGAGCCGACTGCGGGCGTGGATGTCGAACTGCGCCGTGACATGTGGGAGATTGTCGCCGAGTTGAAACGTGACGGCGTGACGATCATCCTGACCACCCATTATATCGAAGAGGCGGAGGCCATTGCTGACCGCATTGGCGTGATCGCCCAGGGCGAGATATTGCTGATCGAAGAAAAGGCCAAGCTGATGGATCGGATGGGCAAGAAGGAGCTTGAGGTGCAGCTTTCCGAGCCTTTGACTGAAATTCCTGCCAGCCTAGTGTCGGACGCCCTGCGCCTCAAAGAAGACGGCAGCGCGCTGATCTACAGCTATGACACCAAGAGCGAGCGGACGGGCATCACAAAGCTGCTGGCAGATGTCGCGGCTGCGGGGTTGGTCCTGCGCGATGTCGTCACACGCCAATCAAGCCTTGAGGATATTTTTGTCGATCTCGTACACGAAGGAGACGCGCCATGAACTGGACCGCTGTAAAATCCATTTATGTGTTCGAGATGGCCCGCTTTTTCCGCACGATCACGCAGAGCTTCATCTCGCCTGTCTTGTCCACGTCCCTTTATTTCGTGGTCTTTGGCGCAGCCATCGGCAGCCGGATCCAAGAGGTTGAGGGTGTCTCTTATGGCGCGTTTATCGTGCCGGGGCTGATCATGCTCAGCGTCATCACCCAATCGATCTCGAACGCCAGTTTCGGGATATATTTCCCCAAATTCATCGGTACGATATTTGAGCTTCTCTCAGCGCCCGTGAACTTCCTTGAGATTGTGATGGGATATGTGGGTGCTGCGGCAACCAAGGCGTTATTCATTGGCGTGATCATCCTCGCCACCGCATTCTTGTTTGTGGATTTCGAGATACAGCACCCGTTTGCTATGGTTGGATTTCTGGTGCTGACCTGTATCAGTTTTGCGCTGATGGGTTTCATCATTGGCATTTGGGCAGGGAATTTTGAACAGTTGCAGCTTGTTCCGCTGCTGATCATCACGCCGCTGGTGTTTCTTGGTGGCTCTTTTTACTCCATCTCGATGTTACCGCCTGTCTGGCAGATCATCTCGCACTTCAATCCGGTGGTTTATCTGATCTCCGGCTTCCGGTGGTCCTTTTTCGGATCGGCTGACGTGTCCATCGGGCTAAGCTTGTTCGCGATTGCGGGTTTTACCACGCTTTGTATGGCGGTGATCTGGTGGATATTCAAAACCGGCTGGCGCATCCGGCAATAATCACGGGTCCCCTCCTTGTTGATGGCGGCTTGCGGCTCTACATGTGTGGGATGAAACAATGGCTCCCCTTTATGAAAAGCGACCCGACCGTTGCCGTGATCCGGCTGTCGGGGATGATTGGTACATCTGGACGCGGTGCGCTCAATGATGCGAGCCTTGCACCGGTGATAGAAAAGGCCTTCTCAAAGGGCAAACCTGTTGCCGTGGCGCTTGAGGTTAACTCCCCCGGGGGTAGCCCTGTGCAATCCTCGCTTATCGGGGCATGCATCCGGCGGTTGGCGGAAGAAAAGAAGATCCCTGTGATCGCTTTTGTCGAGGACGTGGCCGCATCTGGTGGCTATTGGCTCGCGGCGGCAGCCGATGAAATTTACGCTGATACATCCTCTGTCGTAGGCTCTATTGGTGTTATTTCTGCAGGCTTTGGCCTGCACGAATTGATGGCCAAGAACGGCGTGCAGCGGCGTGTTTATACTGCAGGGAATTCCAAATCCATGCTCGATCCGTTCCAGCCGGAAAAGCCTGAGGATATCGCGCGGCTCAAAGAGCTGTTGGAAGATATTCATGTGAACTTCAAAGAGCATGTGACGACGCGAAGGGCGGGTAAGTTGGTGGAAGACCGTGATCTGTTCACGGGGGAAATCTGGCTGGCGCGCAAAGCGATTGAAGTCGGATTGATCGACGGGATTGGTCATATCAAACCGCACCTGAAAGAGCGCTTTGGCGAGAAGGTAAAGTTGCGCCGCTATGGTGTGAAGAAGGGTCTGCTCAACCGCTTTGGTGCGCAGATTGTCGGTGATGCCCTGCACGGCATCGAAGAACGCGCCCAATACGCACGGTTTGGCCTATAGTATGATCCTCAAAATTGTTGCCCTTTTTCTGGTTTTCATCGGCGTGCTTGGCTGGTTTGGTAAAATGCACTGGATTGGTGGTAAGACCCTCACCCAACGTAAGTGTAGCAAATGCGGACGGTACCGAATCGGTAAGGGCCCCTGTGCCTGCGGAGGGAAACGGGGATGATGACTGCGTGGTTACTGTCGGGCCTTGGGCTGGTGATTTTGCTCCTTGCGGGGGATGCGCTGGTTAAAGGGGCAGTAAACCTCAGTCTGCGGATCGGTATTCCGGCTCTGATTGTCAGCTTGACCATTGTGGCCTTCGGCACCTCCGCTCCTGAACTTCTTATCTCGATCAAGGCCGTACTTGATGATGTGCCGGGCATTGCGATGGGCAATGTAGTAGGTTCTAACACCGCAAATATTCTGCTTGTGCTGGGTATTCCTGCGCTGCTTGCAACCATGCACACGTCTGAGTGCAACACACGAAAATCCTTTAACCATATGATCGCGGCGACATTGCTCTTTATTGCGCTGGCGTATCGTGGCGTCTTTGACTGGATTGCGTCGATTGCCTTGCTGACAGCCCTTGCTGCGATGCTGTTTGATGCGGCGCGTGATGCGCGGGCACACCGTCATGCTGATCTGGCGGATGCAACGGATGAGGAAGAAGACCTTGAAGGGGTCGATCCCGATATGCCGTCATGGAAGATCGGGATGTTTTTGCTTTTGGGCATGATCGGTCTGCCGCTTGGAGCCTCATTGCTGGTGGATAATGCGACGATTATCGCCAAGGTATTTGGCGTGAGTGACACGGTCATTGGCCTCACGCTGGTTGCCATCGGGACGTCCCTGCCAGAGCTAGCGACCACCGTTGTGGCAGCACTGCGCCGTCAGGCGGATGTGGCGCTGGGCAATGTCATCGGCTCGAATATGTTCAACCTGCTGGCGATCATCGGGATTGCGGGCCTTGTCGGTCCGATTAATGTCGATCCTGAATTCTTGCGCTTTGACCTTTGGGTCATGCTGGGGGCTTCTTTGCTGCTGATCCCTTTCGTTTATCTGGGTCAAAACATCACGCGGGTCTGGGGCATCGCGCTAAGCGCGCTATATGCCACTTATCTCTTCGTGGTTTTGGCGGGTTAAGGACACAATATGAAACGAGCATTGGTAACCGGCGCGGGTAAGCGACTGGGCCGCGCTATGGCGCTTTATCTGGCGGAGCGCGGGTATGACGTGGCAGTGCATTATGCGTCTTCTTCCGAGGGCGCCGACAAAGTGGTAACGCAGATAACCGGGATGGGTCGCCACGCTGTTGCGCTGCAGGCGGACCTATTTGATCTGGATGCGATGGAGGGATTGTTGCCCCGCGCGGCAGAGGCGTTGGGCGGACCGATACCCTGTTTGGTGAACAACGCGTCAATCTTCGAGTACGACACCATCACGAGTGCGACGCGTGACAGCTGGGACCGGCATATCAATTCAAACCTGCGCGCCCCTTTTGTGCTGAGCCAAGCGATGGCAGCGCAAGGGTTACGCCCTGATACTGATGAGATGGGTGAACCTGTTGCCTCGGGTTTGATCGTGAACATGCTCGACCAGCGCGTGCGCAAGCTCACGCCGGAATTCATGACCTACACGCTTGCCAAGGCCGCCCTCTGGTCTCTGACGCAAACAACCGCACAGGCCCTTGCGCCCGCTATTCGTGTGAACGCGATTGGCCCCGGCCCCACATTGCAAGGCAGCCGGCAGTCTCAAGCACATTTTGACGGGCAGCGGGCGGCTACCATCCTCAAGCGTGGAGCAAATCCACGCGACATCACAGCAGCCTTAGGCTATTTTCTGGATGCGCCGAGTGTCACAGGTCAGCTTTTGTGTGTCGACGGTGGTCAGCACCTTGGGTGGCAGACGCCGGATGTGCTGGGTGTTGAGTGAAAAGGCCGCTCGCAAGAGTTTTGCACCGAGCAGTTGTAATTGCTAAATTTGTTAAGGAATTCATCGGGTAATCAGGTGCTTCTGACGTGTTGATTTAAAAAATTGTTTATATCCAGTGTCTTGGAAAGATGCCTAATAATTAGACAATTTTGAGAACATCTTAGAAACTAACAGAAAATCCCGTGTTTCGATAAGTTATAGACAGAGTTATCCACAGGAAAAGTGGACATGTTACTGGTTGATGCTGTTATCAAAACGTGAAGCGAAAGAGAGAATCGAACGCATATGCCTGACGCTGAAAAAAACCGACAGTCGGGATATGATGTAATTCAGAGTTATCTCAAGACTCTGGACGGATCGCCCGGCGTTTACCGGATGTTGGATAGCGAAAGTCGGGTGCTTTATGTGGGCAAAGCGCGCAATTTGCGCGCACGGGTGAGCAATTATGCCCGCCCCAGCGGTCATAGCCCCCGCATTGCGCGTATGATTGATAATACCGTCTCGATGATGTTCCTCACGACCAAGACGGAGACGGAAGCACTGCTCCTTGAGCAGAACCTGATCAAACAGCTCAAGCCGAAATTCAATGTTCTGTTGCGCGATGATAAGAGCTTTCCCAACATCCTCGTCACAAAAGAGCATGACTACCCCCAGATCAAAAAGCACCGTGGCGCTAAGAAGGAGAAGGGCGCGTATTATGGCCCGTTCGCCAGCGCGGGTGCGGTAAACCGGACGCTGAACCAGCTTCAGCGTGTGTTCTTGTTGCGCGACTGTTCCAACTCCCAATTCGAGAGCCGGACGCGCCCTTGCCTGCAATATCAGATCAAGCGGTGCTCGGCCCCTTGTGTGGGTAAGATCAGTGCGGAGGAATATCGTCAGACTGTTGACGATGCGCAGAAGTTTCTGGCCGGTAAGACGACGGGAATCCAGACACGGCTGGCCGCCGAGATGACGACGGCGTCGGAGGAGATGGAATTTGAGCGGGCGGCGGCGTTAAGAGACCGGATTAAGGCACTGACCCAAGTGCAGACGACCCAAGGGATTAATCCCAAAGGCGTGAGTGAGGCCGATATTATCGGTCTGCACATGTCGGACGGGCAGGCCTGCGTGCAGGTGTTCTTTATCCGCTCGGGCCAAAACTGGGGGAACCATGATTATTATCCGCGTGTGGGCGATGATGTGGAACCAGCAGAAGTTTTGGAGGCCTTTATCGGTCAGTTCTATGACCAACGTGATCCACCGCGTCAGTTGATTCTTAGCCATGAGATCGAGAACCCTGACCTGATGGCGGACGCCTTGGCGACCAAGATTAACCGTAAGGTTGAGCTGTTGGTGCCGCAGCGAGGCGAGAAGGCGGACCTTGTTGATGGGGCGCTGCGCAATGCGCGTGAAAGCCTTGCGCGTAAAATGGCGGAAAGTGCGACGCAGACCAAACTGCTCAAAGGGTTGGCGGAAGCCTTTGATCTGTCAAAGGTGCCAGAACGGATCGAGATATATGACAACTCCCACATTCAAGGGGCCTTTGCCGTGGGCGCGATGGTGGTCGCAGGGCAGGAGGGGATGATCAAGAGCCAGTACCGCAAGTTCAATATTCGCGGCGATGACCTGACGCCCGGTGATGACTTTGGCATGATGAAAGAGGTGCTCATGCGCCGTTTTAAACGCCTGATCAAAGAGGACCCCGAGCGTCGTGAAGGACACTGGCCCGATCTGTTGCTGATTGACGGGGGTGCAGGGCAGGTCAGTGCAGTGCGCGAAATCATGCGTGAGTACGGGGTGGAGGACATCCCGATGATCGGTGTCGCAAAGGGTGAAGACCGTGATGCTGGCAAGGAAGAATTTTACCGTACGGGTGAGCGGGTGATGGCGCTGCGCCACAATGATCCCGTGCTCTATTTTATCCAGCGTATGCGTGACGAGGCGCACCGTTTTGCCATTGGGACACACCGTGCAAAGCGTGCGAAATCGATCGGGGCGACGCCGCTCGACGATGTGCCGGGCGTAGGTGCTGCGCGCAAGCGGGCGTTGTTGGCGCATTTTGGTTCGGCCAAGGCTGTGGCGCGTGCGAACTTACATGACCTCAAGGCCGTTGAAGGGGTCTCGGATACTTTGGCGGATACGATCTATGCGTATTTCCACGAGAAAGGGTGAAGATACGCCGCTTTTGGTGCGTGTAGCCCATTCGGGATTGAGTCTATTTGCCAAATAAATTCAGCGGGCGGCATATATCTGCTGGCTTGTATTCGTTGCGGCGGGGTTCGTGCTTTTACGTGATCTATGCGCGGTGTAAGGTATGAATATGAATTGGAACATACCGAATATTCTGACCGTGATGCGGTTGCTTGCTGCCCCATGTGTGGCGGTGATGTTTTTATATTTCACGCGGCCCTATGCCGATTGGTTTGCCCTGCTGCTGTTCGTCTCGGCTGCGGCGACGGATTGGATCGACGGCTATCTTGCGCGCGCGTGGAAGCAGGAGACAAAGCTTGGCGCGATGCTCGACCCCATTGCTGATAAGGCGATGGTGGTGATTGCTTTGATGGTCATCATCGGCTTTTCAAGCTGGTCACCATGGCTCGTGCTACCTGCAACAGTCATCCTGTTTCGCGAGGTGTTTGTATCGGGCTTGCGCGAGTATCTGGGAGATACCGCTGGCACGCTGAAGGTAACTAAGCTGGCCAAATGGAAGACTGCGTTGCAGATGACTGCGATCGCCGTGTTGTTCAGCCAAGGTGTGTTTGAGCATTATCTGGGAATGAGCATTTACGGCATGGACGAAGGGATGGTTCACGCGATCTTGAACGGTGATGAGGAAGACATTCTCGGGCTTGGCTGGAAAGTGCTGGCAATGGAGTGGTCGGGTCGGATTGGACTTTGGCTCCTTTGGCTTGCTGCTGCGCTGACGGCAGTTACGGGCTGGGACTACCTCATGAAAGCGATGCCGCATCTCAAGGAGGGACGTTAATGGATATCTTGTATTTTGCATGGGTGCGGGAGCGCATTGGCCTGCCGCGTGAACGGATCGAGACAGACGCTGTGACGGTTGCCGACCTCGTTGCCGAGCTTTGTGCGCGCGAAGAGCGGTATGCGGCTGCTTTTGAAGATACCACGGCGCTGCGCGTGGCGCTGGATCAGGAGCTTTCCGATTTTGATGCGCCTCTTGCCGGTGTGCGTGAGGTTGCATTCTTTCCGCCGATGACGGGCGGTTAGGATGCACATAAGCGTTCAGGAACAACCATTCGATCTGGGAGAGCAAAGCACCGCCTTTGCCTCAGGCCACCGCGACATGGGGGCCATTGTGACGTTTACCGGCATTGTGCGCGATCTGCCCGACGACCCGATAGAAGCGATGGAAATCGAGCATTATCCCGGCATGACCGAAAAGGCGATTGCGCAAATGGCGGCACAGGCAAAGGAGCGTTTCTCATTGGGGGATGTCCTTGTCATTCACCGCTACGGGCGCTTGGTTCCGGGTGAGATGATCATGATGGTTGCGACTGCCGCGCGGCACCGCAAGGACGCG
This sequence comes from uncultured Sulfitobacter sp., assembly GCA_965364195.1. Lineage (GTDB taxonomy): Bacteria > Pseudomonadota > Alphaproteobacteria > Rhodobacterales > Rhodobacteraceae > Sulfitobacter. Next base: position 19,134 of record CBDTVN010000026.1, read on the forward strand.
TTTGAAGCGGCGACATACTTGATGGACTATCTTAAATCCCGCGCACCATTCTGGAAGCGCGAGATATCCGCGGCAGGGGCGGCGTGGGTTGCAGCAACAGACGCAGACGAAGATGCCCTGTCGCGCTGGTAGGTACTTCGTTGATCCACATCAAAGCTGGTGTTCGTAAGAGCCCCTAGATACAATCTATAATTACCAAAAAAGGACAGGTTATGATTACGTCGATTGTTGTTGGCATTGATGGTTCTGACGCGGCAAAGCGTGCGCTGCGTTTGGCGTGTAGTATTGCTACGAAATTTGGTGCCTCGTTGCAGGTTATGCACACACCGCGAGATGAGACTGTTGTCTATGCAGCAGAAGCGATTTCGGGGTTCTATGTCGGATCGAACCTGGCACAGAAAGAGCTGCTGCTTGAGGCGGCCGAGAAGTTGGCAGAGCAAGTACGTGCAATTACAGCGGAAGAAGGTGTTGAGAATATTGAGGTGCACATCGGACACGGTGATCCTGCACGTGATGTCTTGGACCGTGCTGAGACTGCGTCAGCGGATCTCATTATCACAGGTCGTCGCGGATTGGGCGATTTGGGTGCGCTGGTGTTGGGCAGTACGTCGCATCACATCAGCAAGAACGCGACCTGCCCCTGCCTGACGGTGCCGTAACGCGATTAACCTGCGCGCTGGCTTTCGATGTAGGCGCGCATTTCTTCTGCTTCATGACGGGCATCGCGCAGGCCATCCATGGCCGCGCGCAACTCTGCCTCAGTCTGGGAAAGCTGGTTGGTCAGCTCTGCTTCGCGTTGTTGCAGATAGGTGATCGCCTGATCACGCGTTTCTTCCGCCTCATGAAGTTCTTGGCTCATCCGGTCAAGCTGCGCCACGTCGTCAGAGGCAACGCGGGTAAAGCGGTGCAAAAGCCAATTGGCGAACCACCCCATGCAGAATGCCACAAATAGAATGATGGCGGTCGCAAGGACAAATTCAAATCTGCTCATTCTGTGGCGCTTTCTTCGGTCGAGGTGTTTGGAGCTGTATCACCGTTTTCGGCAGTGGATTCCAGCGTTGTTTCGCTCGGTGTTTCTGCCGTGTCAGGCCGCACAAGGCGGAACTCGATACGGCGGTTGGCTTCGCGGCCTGCCTCGGTCTTATTATCTGCAACAGGGCTTGCTTCACCGTAACCGACTGCCTTGAAGGTGCCCGTCACAACGCGGCGGGCGCGCAGCTCGTTCAGGACCGATTCCGCTCTGCTCTGGCTTAAGGCGAGGTTCATTTCGCCACCACCTTGGCTGTCGGTATACCCTTGGATTTCCAACTGAAGATCACCACAACGCTTGAGCACTGCCGCGATGTCATCCATGGTCCCTAAGGCGGATGCGTCAATGGTGGCAGAGCCGGGCTCAAAGTTGATCTTACCTGCGGCGACGATGGCGCCAATTTCGGCTTCGCACTCGTCTGGGGTCGGCAGGCCAAGTACAGGGTCGAGTTTTTTCTGATATTTCACTTTTACATCAAATGCAGAGCCTTCGCCAAGCTTATCCACCAGCAGGGACGCGATTTCAGTGGAAGCATTGGGATTGCCGGTGTTGCCGTTCAGTTGAACGTTTTCAGGTGTGACGGTGACCGACCCGTTGCTGAGCCGGCCCAGGCTTTCAAGGCCGGCAAGGACACGGGTGGCCCAATTGGAGGGTAGATCGTCAACGACACGGGTGGCCGTATAAACCCTGTCAGAGCCAAAGCGTGCCTTGGCAAAGCTGGTCGTCAATTCGCGTAGGGCGTCATCGTTGACGCGGCCACGCAGTTGCACCTGACCCTCAGGGCTCAGCGTTGCGGTGAATTCAGGAGGGCCTGCGTCAGGGTCCTGTGCTTCGGGCAGCTTTGCCTGCAGAGCAAAGACGGGGGGCAGGGCATTTTCCAGCTCACCAACGACTGTGTCAAAGTCGGACTGGCTCGTCTCGGGAGGGGCGAGCAATGTTATGTCCGCATCCGCAAGTGTAATTGAACCGCCACCCAATTTGGTCAACGCGTTGATGGAGGCGGTGACGGCATCGGCCCATCGCGGCGTCGGAACGCCAAGGCCCACGGTACAGCGCGGGTTCTTTGCCCCTGCTGCTTTTGCTGTGCTGATAATGCGCTCTGCCGCACGTTCGGTATCTGCGGAGCAGGCATCAAAGCTGGCCCCCTCTGCTGTGATCTGAAAGCGGGTGGTGAAGGGTGTGATCACAGGGCGGGGTGCTGCAATGTCCAACTCAAGTGTGATCTGACTGGGTGCCATGCGGCGCAAGTCTTGCTCCAACCGCGCTTTTTCCTGGGCGTTGTTTGTGATGGCCGTGATCGCAACACGCTCGGCTTCAACCGATACTTTTGCACGCGGCAAGCTGCTCATGGCCGCTAGTGCAAACTCCAACGCCCGTTCCCATCCTTCGGGAGCGGGATAGTCTGCGGTTTCAAGCAGGTCGGTAACGCCGTTTGATCCGGCAAGGCTTGAGAATCGGGCAACGACATAATCACGGTCCGTGCTGGTGGGAATGAGGCCAATCACGGAAACGCCACTCTCGTTGCGCAGAATTTCGGCAGAGAACTTTGGCGCAGCCAATGCCTCTTGTGCCGCGACCCCCATGTTATCAATTACCCGCGCGGCATCAACAAAGGAACCCGCAGTCGTGAGGGCCGAAAAACGGACTGCCTCGGTGGGGGCAACCCCCGACAATGAAACCTGAAGGCCGTTTGCCTCTACTTCAGCCCAAGTCATCCCCTTTGCATCCAAGGCGTCACGCACACCAATCTCGGAGGAATCCTCAATCAGCTGCACCGAAAAGCTGGCTGCAACGAGAGAAAGTACCGCAGCGGCAGCGAAGGTCAGGAAAATTGTGAGTATTGAAGAGAGACGCATAGGCACTTTCGGAGCTGTTCAGTATTACTGAGGGTGATACGCCGCTGCGACCTGTGGTGCAATCAAAGGAGTAGTGCTATCGCGAAAAAGAGCAGCGGTATTATGCCTGTATCGCGGTTGACCCGAAACAGTTGCAGCATTTTGTCCGTATTATGGATGTCGAGACCCCGCAACTGCCATGCCATATGCCACCCCATCGCCCAAGGCCCCGCAATCGCAACAGCAAGTGCTAAGACGGACGCATTTGGAAGCGCTGAGAAAATCACCGCAATGCCCATCAGGCCAACGGTGGCCATCAAAAATCTACGTAGCCATTTTCCGGTGTTTTCACCGAACAAGCGCGCAGTGGATTTCACACCGATCAGAGCATCGTCTTCGGTATCCTGGTGGGCATAGATCGTATCGTAAAACAGCGTCCACGCGATGCCGGCAGCATACAGTACAACCGCGGGTGAATCGAGGCTGCCAGTGTGCGCCGTCCATGCAAGCAGCGCCCCCCAGTTGAAGGCAAGACCGAGAAAGACCTGAGGCCACCAGGTGAATCGCTTCGCAAACGGATAAATCGCGACAGGAATGAGCGCGAGAACACCAAGGCGGATCGCGGCGGCATTGAAGGTCAGCAAAATCGCAAAGGAGATAAGCGCCTGAAGTATCATCCAGATCATCGCACCTTTGACGCTGACCTGGCCCGATGGGATGGGGCGTGAGCGGGTGCGTGCAACTTGCCCGTCAATATCACGATCGGAGATATCATTCCACGTACAGCCCGCGCCGCGCATCAAAAACGCTCCGATGGCACAGCTGACAAATATCCATAAATCATGCCAAGATGCCTGCCCGTCATAGAGCATGGCCAGTGATAACCCCCACCAGCAGGGCAAGAGCAAAAGCCATGTACCAATAGGCCTGTCAGCACGGCTGAGCCTTAGATATGGGCGCGTTGCGGCAGGGGCATAGAGGTCCACCCAGTTGCGCGAGTGGGCATCTGCGACTGTCCCAGTATTAGGGTCATTTTCCTGCGGCTCTGGTGGTGTGGCGTTGTCTTGCATATATCCATCCCATGGACGCGAAAATCAGACTTTATGTAGAGCACCCTTTAGGGGATGGGCAAACAGTTCCTTTGGACCGTGGGCAGGCGCATTACCTTTTTGGTGTGATGCGGCAGGCCATTGGCGCGCAGGTGCTGTTGTTTAACGGCACGGATGGGGAATGGTGGGCCGAAGTGTCGCAGGCGGGAAAGCGCGGCGGTGAGCTTGCTTGTCGGGAGCAAACCAAGGCGCTGCAGATGCCGCCAGACCTCTGGCTGTGCTTTGCGCCGATTAAAAAAGCGCGCACAGATTTCATTGTCGAGAAGGCGGCCGAGATGGGCGCTGCGCGGATCGTGCCCATGCAGACCGATTTTACGAACACAGGCCGGTTTCAGCGCGACCGTCTGCAAGCACATGCCGTTGAGGCGGCTGAGCAATGCGGCGGGACCTATGTGCCGGAAGTGGCCGAGATGCAGCGGTTTGACCGCTTGCTGAGCGGCTGGGATTCGACGCGGCGGATTATGTTTTGTGACGAGACGCTGGCCTCCTCAATGCCTGCATCCCTCATTAGTGAAACACAGGAGCCGTGGGCGATTTTCATTGGGCCGGAGGGCGGATTCTCTGAACGGGAGCGGGAGAAGCTGCGGGCATTGGCGTGCGCCACTTCTGTCTCGCTGGGACCACGTATTCTACGCGCCGATACGGCAGCAGTTGCCGCGATGACCATCTGGCAGCAGGTGTTAGGGGATTGGTCATGACCTTGTTGCGGCAAGCCGATAACGGAGACGTCCCCGCGCTGGAGAGGTTTTTGGCGTCCCATCCAGAAACGTCGATGTTTCTGCGCGGAAATTTAGAGGCGCACGGGATCGGAAGTACGGACCACCGGCACGGCGCGACCTATTGGCTACACGAGCGTGACGGCATCGCAGGCGTCGTCGCCTGCACGAATGGCGGTTATCTCATGTGTCAGGCCCCCCATGCGGATGCCACAGTTTGGCGCTCTGCCGTGAGTGCAGTGGCAGGTCGGCGGGTCGCAGGCATCACGGGTGTGCCTGATCAGGTGAACGCATGGGCGGATGCGTTGGGGCTGACGCCCGACGCGTTTTCTGTGAAAGAGACAGAGCCGCTCTACCGTTTGAAGCTGGATGACTTGAGCTTGCCTGATGCGGCTGGCTTGCATCTGCGCAAGCCGCACGGCGATGATATTCCCACGCTGGTAGACTGGTTTGACGGATATGCGCGCGACACGGGCATTGCCCCGACGGATGGCGCATCGGGCCAGAGTGCTGCAGGTGTGTTCGCTGATCACCCTGCTGCGCGGATACTGGAGCGTGGCGGCGCGGCTGTGGCGATGGCATCGCTAAATGCGCGCGCGGCGGAAACGGTGCAGGTGGGTGGTGTTTATGTGCCTCCCGCTGTCAGGGGCCAAGGGCTTGCCGGGGCGGTCGTTGCTTTGCAACTGGCCGAGTTGCGGAAGCAGGGGGCGCAAGTGGCAATTTTATTTGCGGCCAATGCCGCTGCTGCCCGCGCCTATGAACGGATCGGCTTTCAACAAATTGGAAGTTATGAGGTGGCCTTGCTCAAGACACCAATAATCGTAGAGGAAGTGCGTCATGTTTTTCAGACCTGAAGCAAAGGCCGCGCTGTGGCGCTGGCGCGAGGTTTTGGTGGGGGTCGGTTTGGCCCTTTTTGGGCTTTGGTGGATCGTTGGTCCGGGATTCTTGTTGGCCTTGCCGGGGTGGGCGTTGCTTTTGGGGGGTGTCGCCCTTGGCCTTGTCGGGTTCCAGCGCGCGCGGTTTCGGGGCGCGGGTGACGGGCCGGGGGCCGTACAGGTGGACGAGGGGCAGATTGCCTACTTCGGGCCGCTGACAGGTGGCGTTGTTTCGCTCGCCGCATTAGAGCGTCTTAGCCTCGATGCCACGGCGATCCCTGCCCATTGGCGGCTGGATGCGCCGGATCAGGCGGCGGTTATGATTCCTGTGAATGCTGCCGGGTCGGATGCTTTATTCGATGCCTTTAGCAAACTGCCGGGTCTGCGCACGGAGCGGATGCTGTCCGAATTGCGCAGCAGGCGCAGCCACGCAGTTGTGATTTGGGAACGCACCCCCTTGCGTCCGGCCCACGCCCTGCTGCATTGACGACGAAGAGAATCTCCGCAAGGCTGCGGACTGAACACCAAGCGGAGTGCGTGTATGTCTATTCCCCAATCCGGCGGCGGGCCGATCGAGCATATTGATCAGCTGGCGCAGTACCTTGCAGATGGTTGTAAGCCCAAAGAAGAATGGCGCATCGGCACCGAGCACGAGAAGTTTGGTTATTGCAAAGACACGCATAAGCCGCTCCCCTACGAGGGTGAGCGCTCCATTCGTGTGATGCTGGAAGGTCTGCGCGACCGCCACAACTGGTCTCCGGTCGAGGAGGGCGGCAAGCTGATCGGGCTTGAGAAAGATGGTGCGAATGTGTCGTTAGAGCCGGGTGGGCAGTTGGAACTGTCTGGTGCACCGGTTGAGACGATCCACGAGACATGCGACGAAGTGAACGTTCACCTGCGCGAAGTAAAAGACGTGGCAGACGAAATCGGTGTCGGGTTTATAGGTCTCGGTGCTGCACCCGAATGGACCCATGAGGACATGGATCTGATGCCCAAGGGCCGCTATAAATTGATGAATGATTACATGACGCAAGTGGGCACGATGGGCCGCGTCATGATGCGTCGGACCTGTACGGTTCAGGTTAACCTCGATTTCTCGTCCGAGGCTGACATGGCGCAAAAGATGCGCGTTGCCGTGGCATTGCAGCCGGTGGCGACAGCACTTTTCGCAAACTCTCCGTTCTTTGAGGGTAAGCTTAACGGCCATAAATCATGGCGCAGCCGCGTATGGCGTGATCTGGACCCTGCGCGCACGGGCATGATTCCGTTTGTTTTTGATGAGGGCTTCGGCTTTGAAGCGTGGGTGCAATATGCGCTTAATGTACCGATGTATTTTGTTTACCGCGATGGCAAGTATATTGACGCGCTGGGTATGTCTTTCCGTGATTTCATGGCGGGAAAACTACCTGCCCTTCCAGGGGAGACTCCGACGCTGAGCGATTGGGCCGACCATTTGACGACAGCCTTCCCCGAGGCGCGGACCAAGCAATTTATCGAGATGCGCGGCGCTGATGGCGGCCCATGGCGCCGCCTATGTGCGCTACCAGCATTTTGGGTCGGGATTATGTATGATCAGGCGTCCCTTGATGCGGCGTGGGATCTGGTCAAAGGCTGGGATGATGAGACCCGCGAAGCGCTGCGTGTTGCTGCCTCCGTGGATGGCCTTCAAGCCAAAGCCGGTGGGATCAGCATGCTTGAGCTGGCACGTGAAACTGTGGCGCTGTCAGAGGCGGGCCTCAAGGCGCGCGCGCGCAGTGGTGCGGGCGGATTGGTGCCGGATGAGACACATTTTCTCAACGCGCTTAAGGAGAGCATCGAGACTGGCAAAACGCCCGCCGATGAACTGATCGACTGCTACAATGGTGAGTGGAACGGGGATCTGAGCCGCATCTACTCAGAGTTCTCATACTAAGGGACGCCTTAGGCGGGTTTGCCTGATTTGAGAACCTGTGTGCGGTAGTAGTCTGAGACTTCCGCTTTGCGCGCTGCTTTAGCTTCGGGCGAGACTTTTTTGTCTTTGTCAAAGAGCAGGGCATAGCCTTGCATGGCGCGTTTGTGCGAGTCGACGGTGACAGGTTTTCCCGCAACATTTGCTGGGGGGGCAGCAGCAGCGGGCGTGCCATGTGCGGTTGTGCCGCCTTCGCTTGGCATGATGTGCATGACGAACAGTGCCAACCCGCCTAGCGGGATGATCAGCAACACCAGCCAAACGCCGGAAAAGCCTGCATCGTGCAAACGGCGTACCGTCAAGCTTAGAAATGTTGGAAGCGTAATGAGCCATGCGAATGTCGAGGCAAGATCGAACACGCCGAGCGTGAAAATGGATTGCTCGCCTTGCTCTTGCACCAAGGACATCACCATCATGGTATCGATAATACCGCAGATAAAAAAGACGACGGCATATACCATCATGAACCACCAATATTCGCTGCGGCTTGCGCGGCCTGAAAAGGTAAAGCTACGTGCTACGGCTTGGCTGATCGCTGTCAAAGGGCTCATGTCATATCCATCTGGTTGATTAGGATCGATCGTGCAGCAGCCCTGTGGCACAATGTAGGGTAGAATACGGCAAATTAGTGGTTTCTCACAGGTCGGGACCGACATGCATGTAGGCCCCGAATTTGGCGTGGATAGGTTTATGCGGGCAAAGGCGTATTGCCTTGTGCGTCTTGCATTAAGGCGCGCAACGTGCCGACCGCATGGGTAAAGCCGAGGCCGAGGCAAAGGGCGGCAAAGCCCAGAGCGATATAGAGAATTGCGAGACCTAATATGGTGGGTACCTTTGCAAGAACGAGGGTGGGTTAATGGCTGCGCGGTTTGGCCAAAAAATCGTGGCGCAGGTATTGGTAAACGAGGCCAAGAAAGTAAGCCCAAGCGGGTCCAAAGATCATCCCGAAACCGGTGAACCACATCCCGATGCCAAAAACCGCTTCATCGTCGGCAATGGCCGTAGCAAATACCATGACCTTGAACGCGAGCAGGGCCAAAGCGCTGGGATCACCGTCGTTTTGACGTAAACACCACAGGAGCAAAGGTGTCCCACGATCAGGTTTAGTGGTCGGCCAATGAGTGCTGCAAAGAATGCGACGGGGTCAATGATATGGCATGTGGGATATGGTACTGTGGAATGGGGGCCCGAGAACAAGCATGACAGCTCCTTTCAGGTGCGGGTGAACCGTTGGTAGATCGCGGTAAAAACGATAGCCAATACAGGGGCGCCGATGAAACCAAAGTAGGCGCAACCATCAATACGGCGGAATCCAGGCTCACAAGCGAGAGCAGCGCGCCGAAC
>CBDTVN010000027.1:0-27849 GCA_965364195.1 uncultured Sulfitobacter sp.
ATTGGTGTGGGCCTTGGTTTTGGTCTGCAAAAGGTAGTGTCGAACCTTGTGTCGGGTGTGATCATCCTACTCGATAAGTCGATCAAACCCGGTGATGTGATCAGTCTGGGCGAGACGTTTGGCTGGATACAGACGCTTGGCGCGCGCTATGCCTCCGTGGTAACGCGAGACGGAAGAGAATATCTGATCCCGAACGAGGATCTGATTACAGGTCAGGTGGTCAACTGGTCCCACTCGGACGATTTTGTCCGGCTCGATATCTACTTTGGCACGGCTTATGGCGACGATCCTCATGTTGTGCGGAAACTTGCAATCGCGGCGGCCACTTCGGTGGACCGCGTGTTGAGTTATAAGGCGCCCGTTTGTCATATCGTAGGTTTCGGAGACAGCTCGGTCGATTACATCCTGCGGTTCTGGATAAAAGACCCGACGGGCGGGCTGACCAATATTCGCGGGAATGTCTATCTGGCGCTGTGGGATATATTCAAGGAAAATGATGTGTCGATTCCGTTCCCGCAACGTGAAGTGAAGCTACTGGAAGACAACTGAGGGAACGCAAACGAGACAGAGTGTGGTGTGATCCCAAAGTAGAAACGCATGACACTATTGCGCAAATAACAGCTGACACCCGATACCCATCGCTGCCAAATGAGAGCGCGCTTGAGATTGATGCACCGTTTGGGGGGATCTCTGATCATGGTCCCGGCGTGTTTATTGCGGCGGGCGCGGGCAGTACGCCCTTCATCCCGATTCTGGAAAAGCACGCGGCGGCAGGAAAAATGAACTGTACCCTGGTTGTCACAAACGCCACCGAGGCGGATGTGATTCTGCGCGAGAAGTGGGAAAAGATGGATGGCCTGACAACTCTGTTCACCGTGACCGAAGACACAGACACGGATGAGCTGGTGAACGAGGAAAGGGTCAATTAAGCGTTTTATAAGAAGAGTTTGACGCAGTTCAATCAAACGTTTTACATCTGCGGACCAGAGGGTTTTGTGCGCGGTGCGCTCAAAGATCTCGGGGTGGATGCAGATAAAATCGTCACAGAAGAGGGCTGGTAACGCAGGCGTTGGTTCGGGTCATTGAATTCAGGCTAATGGATTGCTAATTAGAAGGTTCACCCCAGCGCCGGGGGTCCGGCGGCGCGACATAAGGAGGACAATGTCCTGTCTACGCAAACTCACGCAGTTTCCCCTGCGCAGTCTGGTGCGGTCGTAATGGCCGGTCAGAAACAAGCCACCAGCGATCTGCTGTTGGAAACCGTTCTTTCGTCACTTGATGACGATAAAGCAGAAGATGTCGTGCATATCGATCTGGCTGGCAAGTCCGAGATTGGCGATCATATGATCGTCTGCTCGGGGCGCTCTACCCGTCAGGTAAGTGCGATTGCTGAAAGGCTCGCGCAGCGCCTCAAGGATGAGTACGGCCATGCCGTGCGCACCGAGGGCAAAGGCTCAGGCGATTGGGTTCTGATTGATGCGGGCGATATCATCGTTCACGTCTTCCGCCCTGAAGTGCGTGAGTTCTACCAGCTCGAGAAAATGTGGCTGGGACAACCCGAAGCAGAAGCGTAAAATCACGTGAAGGTACATATCTGTGCCGTCGGGCGGCTACGTACTGGTCCCGAGAAGACGTTGATTGACGACTATACTAAGCGATTCGATAGAACCGGCCGGGGGCTTTCCCTTGGGCCGGTTTCTGTTTTGGAGGTCGATGACCGCAAGGGCGGGGGTATGGTTGCAGAGGCAGCCCTGCTGCGCCGTGCGCTGCCGCAGGGTGCGGTGATCTGTGCGCTGGATGAGCGCGGCACGGTTGAGACGTCGCCGAAATTTGCCCGCCGCATTGAGCGCTGGCGTGATGCAGGGCGCAGTGATCTTGCGTTTATCATCGGGGGGGCGGACGGCATTGATCCAAGCCTGCGCGATGAGGCGGATCACTTGCTCTCGTTCGGGGCGATGGTCTGGCCGCACATGATGGTCCGCGTAATGCTGGCCGAGCAGTTGTACCGCGCGGCCTCCATCCTGTCAGGTGGGCCTTATCACCGTGTTTAAGGCAGTTTGACCAGCTTTGCTTTGGGATTCCAGCCGTTCACGGTGTCATGCGCCTGGACGTAAACCTGCGTTATACCTTCGGGAATTTTCACGCCAGACAGCGAACGTGTGAATGGTTGCTCATTCACGTGGGGATGTGCGAGGACGCGTTCGCCCAATACATTGCCTTCCTCATCTTTGATCCGCCAAATGTCGGCGAAGTCGTCCCAACCCACGTCAGAATGGGAAATAGTGACGTCAAAGGTGAAGCTATTGCCGGACTTGGCCACTTTTACGTTTTGTACGGTCGCATTGTCCGCGAATGCAGGTGCGGATGTAAGAATAAGGACTGCGAGAATTTTTTTGATCATTAAATCTATCCAAATATCATATGGTCTAAATAGAACGTTAGAGAGTGTCTTCCAAGAGGGCCTTACGAGATTGTGAAGCGAATTCCCTCCGCCAGATCACAATAAATGTAATAAATGATGCGATAATAAGAGGTTCGGGACCCGCGAGCCACGCCACAGCGGCCAAGGCAAAATAGAGCGTGCGTAAGCCGCGATTAAAACTGCGGGCCGCGGTGATGTTCAGTTCTGCCGCCTTATGCGCAAATGCTGGTGCTTTTGGGTCACCTGGCGTGTTCGGGGTCGCGCCCACAATGACAGAGCAATAGCCGAACAAACGGTTTGACCAAACAAATTTGAGAAAGGCGCTGGTCAGGAATACCACAATCACGAGAAGTTTCATTTCCCAGACGATTGCGGGGTCATGCGCATCCGTCAGGTCAGCAGCGACGCCCGCGACCTGTTCTGCGTTGCCAATGAGGGCGAGAGTTCCACCGATTGCGATGACACAGGTCGATGCGAAGAACGATGTCCCCTGTCGTAGGGTGGCGATGGTTTGTGCATCAAAAATGCGCACGTCGCGGGCCATCATCTGGACCATCCATTGGCGGCGGTATCCGGCCATTATGAAGGATGTCGACGGCTTTTTCACGCTCGGGTTTTCGACGCGCCAACCGATAATGCACCAAAGCGTGATGAGCAAGGCCAGCGCCGCTGCATCAAGGACGGATAGGAGATAGAGGCTTTGAAGAGAGATCATGGGAGCGTCCTAGGACGTTGCAGGACCGATTGCCAGTGAGGGCGCACAGTTTGATTAGGAATTTTGGACCTTTCAGAGCATCCGGCAAGCTGGCCTTAACTGCGCGTACACAAATTGTACCTAAATTATGGGAGAGTGAGCGGAGCCTCCCGCGCTCCGGCAGGTCGGAATTGTTGTTCTTGGTTGTGTGTGCCGCTGGCTATCAAGCGGCGTGGAGCATGGGCCTTGTGCGATTGTTTGGACTGCTTGGCCCCATGAGCGGTAGCGTGAAAATGTTAAGATGCTTGCGATTTTTAAAAATTGGTAATATTACTTTACCAAAGCTACATATTCTCATCGGCTAGGAGCGTCGTTCATGGAAATGCCCATCCCTAACCCTGCAATTCTTGCCCGTAAGGCCCGCGTCGTTGAGCGGTTGCGCCAAGTCCTAGCATTCGACGCCGTCATTGAGGATGAACGTGAGACGCGTGCGTATGAGTGCGATGCGCTGACAGCTTACCGTTGTGCGCCGATGATCGCAGTATTGCCGTCAACGACTGACGAAGTCTCGGCTGTGCTGCGCATCTGTCATGAGGAGGGCGTGCCGGTCGTGCCGCGCGGCTCCGGTACCTCGCTTGCGGGCGGGGCGCTGCCGACGGCGGATTGTGTGATTCTGGGCGTTGCCCGCATGAATGACGTGATTGAGACAGATTACGACAACCGGATCATTCGCGTACAGACGGGCCGGACGAACCTGAGCGTGACGGGCGCAGTAGAGGAAGACGGGTTTTTCTACGCGCCTGACCCCTCCAGCCAGCTTGCCTGTGCGATTGCGGGAAACATTGCGATGAACTCGGGCGGTGCGCATTGCCTGAAGTATGGTGTGACGACGAACAACCTTATGGGCGTGAAGATGGTCATGATGGACGGTGAGATCGTTGATATCGGCGGCGCGCATCTGGATGCCGGCGGGCTGGATTTGTTGGGGCTGATCTGTGGCTCTGAAGGACAGCTGGGCGTTGTGACCGAGGCGACCTTGCGAATTCTGCACAAGCCCGAGGGCGCGCGCCCCGTTCTGATGGGGTTCGACGATAGCGAAGTTGCTGGTGCCTGTGTGACCGATATCATCAAGGCGGGTGTTCTGCCGGTGGCGATTGAATTTATGGACCGCCCTTGCATCGAGGCGACTGAGGCTTTTGCGAAGGCGGGATATCCGATGTGCGAAGCGCTTTTGATCGTTGAGGTTGAGGGGTCTGACGCCGAGATCGATCACCAGCTTGACCTAATCATGGAGATTGCACGGCGGCATAACCCCGTTGAGTTGCGTCAGAGCAAGTCTGCTGAGGAAAGTGCTGCGATCTGGCTGGGTCGCAAGAGTGCCTTTGGTGCGATGGGGCAGATCAACGATTATATGTGCCTTGACGGGACGATCCCTGTGTCGAGCCTGCCGCATGTTCTGCGCCGGATCGGAGAGATGTCGGAGGAATTCGGGCTGAAAGTCGGCAATGTTTTTCATGCAGGTGACGGGAATATGCACCCGCTGATTCTATTTGATGCCAACAAAGAGGGTGATCTTGAGCTGTGCGAAGCGATGGGGGCAGAGATATTGAAGCTGTGTGTTGAGGTCGGCGGTTGCCTCACTGGTGAGCATGGTGTGGGGATCGAAAAGCGCGATCTGATGCATGTGCAGTATGCGGCGAACGATCTGGAGGCGCAGATGGCGGTGAAGGATGTGTTTGATCCGCAATGGTTGCTTAACCCTGCTAAGGTGTTTCCGCTTGATGCCTCGGATGCGCGGCGCCAGATGGCGGTCGCTGCGGAATAGAAGTCAGACTTGGGAGGCCAGCCTCCCAAACCCTCCGGAATATTTAAGGCCAAGAGAAATATGCATCTTCCCCAGACTGAAGCCGAGCTCGCAGATATTGTTCGTGATGCTGATACGCCGCTTGCTGTTGTAGGCGGTGGTACCCGCGGTGTTGCGGTTGAGGGTGTTCGCTTGAGCAGTTCGAAACTGTCGGGGATTACCCTTTATGAACCGGGTGCGATGACCGTTGTGGCGCAGGCGGGAACGCCGGTGGCCGAAATTGAAGCGATTCTTGCGAAGGAAAACCAGCGGCTTGCCTTTGAGCCGATGGACCATCGCATGCTGTTGGGGACGCAAGGCGAGCCTACGATTGGTGGCGTGATGGCTGCCAATGTCAGCGGGCCGCGGCGGATTTCTGTGGGTGCTGCGCGTGATTTTCTGTTGGGCGTGCGCTACGTCGACGGGATGGGTCAGATCGTCAAGAATGGTGGACGGGTGATGAAAAATGTCACCGGTTATGATCTGGTGAAGCTGATGGCGGGTTCGCACGGGACGCTTGGCGTTTTGAGCGAGGTTTCGTTTAAGGTTTTGCCGCGCCCTGAGACGCAATCTACACTTATTCTGCATGGGCTTGATGATGTGTCTGCTATCACGGCACTCGCGAAGGCGTTGGGCAGTCCGTTTGAGGTGTCTGCTGCGGCGCATGACCCTGCTGCAGGCGAGACTTTGTTGCGGCTTGAGGGGTTTGAGGCGTCAGTGGCGTACCGCGCCCAGCAATTGAAGCAGTTATTGGGTGGTGAAATCACAGTTGAAGAAGGCAGCACGGGCCGCTGGGCTGCGTGGCGTGATGTGTCCGCGTTTGCAGATGCGGAGGGCGATGTTTGGCGCGTGTCTTGTAAGCCGTCGGACGGTCCTGCGCTCGTAGCGAAATCGGGCGCGCAGGCGGCGCTTTATGATTGGGCGGGCGGGCTGGTTTGGCTGCGCGCGGCGGCGGGGCATGATCTGCGCACGGCTTTAGGGCAATATGACGGGCATGCGACATTGGTGCGCGGCAATAGCTATGTAAGATTTGAGCCTGAAGTGGCAGGTGTGGCGCGGATCACGGCAGGTTTGCGCGGGCGGTTCGATCCGCGTGGTATTCTCAATGCAGGGCTCATGGGGTGAGCTACTTCGTTCTCTTCTTGATCGTGTTTATTGGTGGCCCGCTTGCGATTCGAGGGCTGACGCGCAGCGAACCGTCTCCAACGGCTTTTAGACGGTTGGCCATTCTTACGGCGTTATGTGCTGCGATGGGGCTCACGCTGCGCTACGGGTTTGCGGATTTGTGGGGGCAGAATCTGCTGATAACGGGTGCGGGTATTGCGTTCATTTGGGGCGGTTGGATTGGTGTGCTGGCCTATGGCGCGCAGGCGTTGCGGCGGATGGATCACGGGCTACGCATGCGCCGCTGGACTGCGGTGGCGGGTGCGGCAGGGACAACAATGCCGTGGTTCGGACTGGCGAGTGCTAGTTTGATGGTGGGTTAAGGGGATAAGATGCAAACGACATTTACGGAAAAGCAGCTGGAAGACCCAGGCACGGCCCGCGCCAACGAGATTCTGCGCGCCTGTGTGCATTGCGGTTTTTGCACCGCGACATGCCCAACGTATCAGGTTCTTGGCGATGAGTTGGACAGCCCGCGTGGGCGAATTTATCTGATCAAGGATATGCTTGAGAACGAGCGGGAGCCGGATGCGAAGACAGTTAAGCATATTGACCGTTGTCTAAGCTGTTTGGCCTGTATGACGACCTGTCCATCAGGCGTGCATTACATGCATCTGGTGGATCATGCGCGCGATTACATTGAGCAGAAGTATAAGCGTCCCTTTAGTGATCGTGCTTTGCGTTGGATTCTAGCGCGGATTTTGCCCTATCCGATGCGGTTCCGCGTTGCGCTGTTTGGTGCCAAACTGGGTCGTCCGTTTGCGCGGTTTATGCCTGATGCAAGACTTCGCGCAATGTTGGAGATGGCGCCAAAGGTTATCCCGCCCGTGAGCCGGAATGACGATCCACAGAGTTTTGCGCCAGTAGCACCCAAGCGGATGCGCGTGGCGTTGATGACGGGGTGCGCGCAAAAGGCGCTCAATACGGACATCAATGATGCGACGATCCGTCTGCTGACCCGGTTGGGGGCGGAGGTTGTCGTCGCCGAGGGGGCGGGTTGTTGCGGGGCGCTGACCCATCACATGGGCAAGACCACCGAGAGCCATGCAACGGCAGCCAAGAATATCCGTGCGTGGGTGGCTGAGATGGACCAGGGTGGGCTTGATGCGATTGTAATCAACACTTCCGGTTGCGGCACCACTGTCAAGGATTACGGTCATATGTTCCGCAATGAGCCGCTGGCAGCCGATGCAGCGCGCGTGGCCGGGATTGCGCGCGATATCTCTGAAGTTCTGGTTGAATTGACGGGTACGGACGTGGATGGCATCGAATGGCAGCCCGAGCGCGATTGGATTGCAGGGACAGATGCAAAACCTCTGCACGATCGTCCGGCAGAGGGCATGATCGTAGCCTACCATGCGGCGTGCTCTTTGCAGCATGGCCAACAGATCAAGACCCACCCCAAGACGCTACTGAAAAAGGCGGGGTTCACGATTGTGGAGCCAAAGGATTCGCATCTATGCTGTGGCTCTGCTGGAACGTATAACCTGATGCAGCCAGAGATATCCCAGCAGCTAAAAGAACTTAAGGTCAAAACGTTAGAAGCCAAAAACCCTGATGTGATAGCGGCTGGAAACATTGGCTGCATGATGCAGATCGGCTCTGCCTCTGCGGTACCAATTGTACATTCGGTTGAGTTGCTCGACTGGGCATGGGGCGGGCCAAAACCGCCAGCGCTGGATGGCCGTATTTCAGAGAAAAACGCGATTCCGCGATTGCGTTGATCGTGCTGCCCTAATTTTGCCTTACCTTGCTGATAGACCTGAAAGGCTAGGGCAAAATTTGGGGTGTTTGGTTTGCTACGATGGGTCTCTTTGATCGTTTTTGGATTGTTGCTCACCTCTGGTGCCGTGGCCCAAGACGCGCAACTCAAGCGGCTGGACAATGGTGACGACGCTAAGGCGTGGCAGGCAGTTGGACGGTTGGACATCGACGGCAAAGGGTTTTGCACAGGCGCGTTGATCGCGCCAAAGCTGGTCCTGACTGCTGCGCATTGTCTGTTCAACAGTGAGACTGGCGAGCGTATCGACAAAGGCCACATCGAGTTTCTTGCAGGGTGGCGGAACGGGCGTGCAGGCGCATACCGTGATGTTGCGCGCGTCGTTGTGCATCCTGACTATGCCTATTACGAGGAGTTATCATCGGATCGTGTGCGCAATGATCTTGCGCTGCTAGAGCTGGAGCAGCCGATCAGAAATACCTCGATCAAGCCGTTCAAAACAGCCGCACGCCCACGCACAGGTGATCGCGTCGGTGTCGTCAGTTATGCGTTCGATCGCTCTGAAGCGCCATCGTTGCAAGAGGTTTGCGAGGTCTTGGCGCGGCAGGATGGGGTGTTGGTGACCTCGTGTTCTGTTGATTTCGGGTCAAGTGGTGCACCGATTTTTGTGATTGAGAATGGCGAGGCGCAGATTGTTTCTGTTGTGTCGGCTAAGGCCGAGGTGCGGGGTGAAAATGTCTCGCTCGGGACGGCGCTGGGCCAGCCTTTGGCGGAATTGCAGGCCGAGCTTGTGGCGGGGCGCTTTGTCTATCTTGGTGCAAAGCCGGGTGAGCGGCGGGTGCGTGTCGGTGACAAGAAAGCCGATACTGGCGCGAAGTTTATAAGGCCTTAGTGTCAGGCAACGCCTCCTTGAAACTCCAAAACTAATACCCACATCATTGTTGTCAGGATGCCTATTCAGGGTTTTGACTTCTGAGAAGTATGGGCCTGTCCAATGGTGGAGGGCTCTGAACATAATCGCTCACTTATGAGGATGAACACATGCGTAATTTTGATTTTGCACCGCTTTACCGTTCCACTGTTGGTTTTGACCAGATCGCCAATCTGATGGATCGCGTGCTGACTGCCGAGACGGCACAGCCGAGTTACCCCCCATATAACATAGAGAAACTTGAGGATGATGCGTATCGTATTTCCATCGCGGTGGCTGGTTTCTCCGAAGCTGACCTGAGCGTGGAAGTGCGCGAGAAATCCCTGATCGTATCGGCGCGCAAGGCGGATGAGGATGAGGCGAAAACCTATCTGCACCGCGGTATTGCGACCCGCGCATTTGAGCGGCGCTTCCACTTGGCGGATCATGTGATTGTGACGGGTGCCGCTCACTCTGACGGGATGCTGCACATTGAACTGGAACTTCAGGTGCCCGATGCGCTGAAACCGCGCCAAGTTCAGATCGCTTCGACGACGCCGAGCATTGCAAAAGACATAGTCGACGCAAAGTCGGTAAATTAATCCATTCTCCTAGAATGAACTAAAAAAGAAAGGCCCGATGCAGGTGAATGCATCGGGCCTTTTTGTCGTTTACGTAGCGATGGTTCAGATGCTCATGCAGATGTATTTCATCTCCAGATAGTCTTCGATGCCGTGGTGGCTGCCTTCGCGGCCAAGACCGGATTGCTTTACGCCGCCAAACGGGGCGACTTCGGTCGAAATAAGGCCGGTGTTTACGCCAACAATGCCGTATTCCAACGCTTCAGCGACTTTGTAGACGCGGCTGAGGTCTTTGGCGTAGAAGTAGCTGGCCAAACCAAAGATCGTGTCGTTCGCCATGGCGATCACGTCATCCACTGTGTCGAATTTGAACAAGGGGGCCAGAGGTCCGAATGTTTCTTCTGTGGCGACCATCATATCTTGGGTCACGCCAGTCAAGATTGTCGGCGCAAGGAAGTTGCCGTTCATGCTGCCATCATCGCCCATGACTACTGTGGCGCCTTTGGATTTCGCATCCTCGATGTGCTCTTTGACCTTCTCGCCTGCGGAAGGGTTGATGAGCGGGCCGAGGTCGACGCCGTCTTCAAAGCCGTCACCGACTTTCATTTTCCGCACCGCTGCTGTGAGCTTTTCGGCGAATGTGTCATAGACGCCTGCCTGAACGTAGATCCGGTTTGCGCACACGCAGGTCTGACCATTGTTGCGGAATTTGCACAGGATGGCGCCCTCGACGGCGGCATCCAGATCGGCATCATCAAATACGATGAACGGCGCGTTGCCACCCAGCTCCATTGAGCACTTCATGACCTGATCAGCGGCTTGCTTCATCAAGATACGGCCTACTTCGGTAGAGCCTGTGAAGGTCAGCTTGCGCACGGCGGGGTTTTCGCAAAATTCCTTGCCCACTGCGGATGAGGACGAAGACGGTACGACGTTAAATACGCCTGCGGGAATGCCTGCACGTTCGGCCAACACACCCATGACGATCGCAGACAGCGGTGTCTCGGCGGCGGGGCGTGCCACAAATGAGCAGCCAGCGGCAAGCGCAGGAGCGGCCTTGCGCGTGATCATTGCGTTGGGGAAGTTCCAAGGTGTGATGGATGCAGCAACACCGATGGGCTGCTTGATCACTGTGATCCGCTTGTCACGCTGGTGGCCGGGGATGGTCTCACCGTACACGCGCTTTGCCTGCTCGCCAAAGAACTCGATAAAGGAAGCGCCATAGGCGATTTCGCCCTTTGCTTCCGCCAGCGGTTTGCCTTGCTCTGCTGTGAGGATCGTGCCCAGATCTTCCTGATTTTCCATCATCAGATCGAACCACTTGCGCATAACGCCTGCACGCTCTTTGCCGGTCCATGCGGCCCATTCCTTTTGCGCGGTCTCGGCTTGTGCGATGGCACCTGCCACCTGTGCGCGGCTCAGGTTTGCGACCTTTGCCACGACGTCACCGCGCGCAGGGTTCGTGACGTTGAATGTGCCGTCATCGCCGTCTACCCATTTGCCGCCGATATAGGCGCGGGTTTCCAACAGGCTCGGGTCTTTGAGCATTGATTTAAGATCGGTTGTAGATGCAGTCATTATGCAGACTCCTTGAATTCGTCTGGGAACCCAAACCAAGTCTCGCTATGATTGTCCAGATCACATTGAAAGGGTCTGTGCGATGAAGCTGGATGATGCCTATGCCAACGGCGCATATATTGAGGGCGCAGATGCCTATCCGCCAAGGTGGGAGGCCGCTGCAAAAGCGTTCCGTGAGGGTCTGGGCGCACGGGCACAACAAGGGGTCCGCTATGGCCCCTCGGACCGTCAGGTGTTTGATTTCTTTCAGCCGGAAGGGGTGGCACGGGGCACGGTTGTTTTTGTGCACGGCGGATATTGGAAAGCCTTTGATGCAAGCATCTGGTCGCATTTAGCAGCCGGTGCGCTGGCGCGGGGCTGGGCGGTGGCAATGCCGAGCTATGATCTGTGTCCCGATGTGCGGATTGCCGACATCACGCGCCAGATTGCAGCTGCGGTGACGAAGGTTGCGGATCGCACGTTTGGCGGCCCTATTGCGTTGGTGGGCCATTCAGCGGGCGGGCATCTGGTCTGTCGCATGACAGATCCGCTTGTTCTGCCATCGGAGATTCGGGAGCGGATCAAACAGGTCGTATCAATCTCACCTGTTGCGGACCTGACGCCGCTGATGGACACGTCGATGAACGATATTCTGCGTATTGATGCTGCGGAAGCAGAGGCCGAGAGCCTTGTGAACATGCAGCCGCCCCATGGTTTGGACGTGACCATCTGGGTCGGTGCGGATGAGCGGCCAGCGTTTCTGGAGCAGGCGGAGCAACTGTCCCGCACATGGGGCGCCCGGCGTATCGTCGAGGAGGGCAAGCACCACTTTGACATCATTGATACGCTCGCCGATCCGGAAAGTGTGATGATCAAAGCGCTGCTTGGCCTGAAGTAAGAATAGGGTTCGCGCCTGAGGTTATGCGCGGATCACAAACTCTTTGAGTACGGTCTGTTTCACTTCCCACGTACAGCCGAGACCGACCCGCAGGATGTAGCTGTCTCCCGCGTGTAGTTCGACCGGATCGCCGTCCTGTGGTGTGATGATGGCAAACCCTTCGAGGATGCGCACGTATTCCCAAACTTCATAGGTCATTGACCACTTTCCGGGCGTGCACTGCCATATCCCGCTGCGCAGCCCGTCTGTGTTTTCGAGCGTCCAAGTCGTGAATTCGGGCGCCCCGTCAATAATATCGCCGGTTGGTGGTGTCGCGTGGGTCGGGGACACGCTTTTCTCGAGCTTAACTATCTTGTCGGTCATTTGAGGTCATTCCGTGGCAAGGGCTGTTCAGGCTTTCATTTAGCGCAGGGTTTTGCAAAACTTGCCAGATAGATCGGATCAGGGACTGTAGATTGAATTTACAGTGCCCAAATCAACTTAAAGCGACAGAAAAGATGGAGTAATCGATGGCTAATCTTGATGCACAGGTACGCGAATCTCAAGAGCAGGTAGCAGAAGCACAAGGCAAAATTGCCGAGCTGACCAGCCGGATCGAGACTGCGCGCGCCAAGCTCAAGGCGGGAGATGCTGCCGAGATTGATATCGAAAATGCCTCCCTTGAGGATGTGCATGCCCACACCGAGGTGATGAATGCGAACATTGCCGAGCTGATTATGGGTCTTGATGATGTGACGGCAGGTTTCTCTCGTGACTTCGATGAGATGCGCTCCAAAACGGGTTGGGAAAGTGTGATCGGCATCTTCTCTTCCGCCAAATCCGACAGCATGCGGCAAGAGCGGGTGCGTTCTGCGTCGATCGACGACAAATTACAGGATCTGATCGCCAAGTCTGATACGATTGTGCAGTTGCTCGAAGGGCAACTGGCTGTGCTTGAAGAGCAAAAGACCAAGGTCGAGGTCAACCTTGTCGAAACGCTGGACGATCGCGAGATGACGGTGGCGGAGCTGGAAAGTTTGCGCACGGATATCGCCGATATGGATCCCGAAATTATCAAGCTTGAGAATGCCATCGCCTCCGAGATGGACGCGGCCAAGCGGACCGCGCTGGAGACCAAGCTCGCTGAAGCCAACGGGCGCTACAACGCGATGGTTCAGGATGAGCAGGTCAAACTCGCCAAATCCCAAACGCTGGAGCGCTATATCGACAAGGGTAAGACATGGGTGGACAGTTTGCAGAACCAAGCAGCGACGCAGATGGTGCTGATCAACAAGCTACAGACCGATACGAAGCAGCGTGTGGTGCTCTATGACGCGCTGACCAAATCGTTGAAGACCGCGCAGCAGCAGGACGTGGCGCACCGCATCAATGAGATCGGCGTGAAAACGGACCAAGAGGCGCAATCAGCCATGGCGGGTATTGGCTCAGCCACCAACGCGCGTATGGCCGAGATGATGGAAAAGCACGAGGATCATATGGTGTTCGCGCGTGACGTGTTGGAGCAAAAGGCGAAAGCCGACGAGCGCTTTGCACGGCGGTTCCAGAAGATCATCGATAAGCATGACAGCAATGCGTATGGGGAGTGATCCTTGTATTTTAGAAAGCTGTTTTACTGGACTGGGCTTGGGATGATTTTTTCTGCCATCTTTTTCAAATTGGTTGGTTTGATAGGGTTTGTCACCGAGGCTTGGCTGGGATTAGGTGAGGCTACAGCTAGAGCCTCACGCGCTTCTTTCACACCTCTTGCTTCGATGGGTATGACATTCTTACTTCTCGCTGGGCTATTTAAACTATTTGAAATTTGGGTTGCTCGTGACTGATCCCACCGCCGATCACTATGATCTGAAAGACACCTTCGCCAGTCGGAGGTACTTTGCCAAGTTCCAAGGCATCATGCAGCACATGCTGCGTGTTGCGGGCGTGAAAGAGGCGGAGGGTCACCTCACGCGTGACGAGGTTAAGATTCTTGCGCGTTATGCCGTAAGCCTGACACACACGTTTCAGGCGCTGAGTTGGAAGTATCTATTGGTGGGGCGTGAGACGGGTCGCTTCTTTGGTTCACTCACCGTGGACGGACGCGATAGCGGGTTTCCTGTGGCGGCAGAATTGATGACCATGGCCAATGACGCGCAGCAGGCTCAAGTCCATTTATCTGCGATGCCCTCGGTCGAGGAGCATAAAACGCGGATGGTTCAGGCGATCCTGAGTGAGCGGGCTATCCCCACAAAACTCCAGTTTAGTCTCTCGCAAAGGCTCTATTACGAGGAGTTGTTGAAAGGAGATATGTTCTGGGTCCGCAATGATGCGCAGGCGGAGTATATGGGCGAGATTGGGGATCGCCGAAAATACCGCATCCATTGGGCGACTTACGACAGCCAAGTGAACCTGCCGGTGATCTATATGATGGAGCTTGAGGATTCAGGCCATGAGGCGCTGCCGCGTGATACCCGCCGCTGGCCGGAGGTGCAGGCGCATCTGAGCGCGCAGGCGCTGGGCGGTTTGAAGTTAGTGACAATCGCCCGCGGCTTTGATGAAGATTTCGCCAATCTGCACCCTAAGCGTCTGCGCCGTTTTCACCTTGGGCCGATGTACAGCCATGCCTATACGCGCCAGAACGGCCCGCTGCGCGATGTACTGGCCGAGGCGAAAGCACCCGAGGGGCAGGATTGGGCGATGGTTTGGACCGAGGAAGAATTGCTCTCGGACCGAGTGATTGAGGAGAAGGCAGGGTGGTTCTCGACGGTGGAGCGGGAGATATTTGCGCTGGATCCCATGGGAGGCCAGCTGCCCGATGTGGGTGCCACGCGCACCCAGCGCAGTATTATCCTACCACAACGGCCCTATCAGGTATTGGAAGAGCACAATCCGCCGGGGTTTGCGGGTGTGCGTAAGTTTGTTGTGAACGCGGGTGGCCGCGTGCTGCAGTATTGAACGCGGCTGTCGGGTTGTGCGGTATATGGGGCACTAGAGTATTTTTGGCCAAATAAGATAAAGGCCATTTTGGAACTTGAGAGGAGAGCACCGTGAGCCAGACATCGGATCAAATGGAGCTTCGTGAGGAAGATATTGAGGCGCATGTGGCAGTGGCGCAGTCGCTGATTGAAGGATTTGATCATGCGCCACGCATCGGCAAAGCAGCAGATGCCCCTGTGGCGGAGCGGTCTAGTGGTGTTGGTACGCGGAGGCGGTTTCGCTCCACCACGCCGGGGTTGGTGACACAGCGGCGGGTGCCGTCTGGTGCGGTTCAATTGATTGCGCGGGTTGAGGGGGCGGATGGGGATGATGCGCTTATGTCGCCCTTGCAGGCGACGGTCCTTCATGCGCTGCGGCGTGCGATTTCGATTGCATTGGCGGTGGCGCAGAATGCAGCGGAGCAGTCGGGGCTGGGCGATCTAAAGCGCGTAAATCTCGAAGGGTCTGTGCCTGCGGCGCGCAAGGCCGAGTTTGGCGAGCTATTGGCCGCTGATGCGCTGATCACGCTTTATGTGTTTGCGAATGCGACGGCGTATTTGCTGTCTTCGCATCTTCCCGAAGTGGCCGTCGAGGTTGGTGATGTGGACGAGGTGCTGACGGACAATGGCCAGACCGCACTGCATGGTGCGCTTTGGGAGTTGGACCGTGATATCGCGACCCACGCCACGGATGATCAGCGCCTTGTTGCCACGGTAAGTGCGTTTTCGGAAATGTTGATGCAAAAGGTTGCGTTGCGTGCGGCCACTGCGCCGCGCCTTGAGGCATTTGCCGCCGCTGCGTGGCATGTGGAGGCGGATGATTTCACTGTGCGAGGTTTCTCGCCTGCGTCGGCGGCAAAGTCGACCAAGTTGACCATGACCTTCAAGAAACCTAACGAAGTCGTTGGCAACCACATCGCGAAATACCAGTCGATGAAGCTGGCCAAGATGCTGATGGCATATGATTTTGACCGCCGCCTCAATCCGTTTGCGGAGTTGGGCGGGTTTATCTTTACGTTCATGGGCGATGGCGCACCGGGGACGGGGAAGACGACGCTGATCCAGATGATGGCGGGGCTGATCTCGGAGTACTGCGGCAACGCGGGTTATCCGTTTCGTTACCAGAACCTCTCGACCGACAACATTGACAGTTATCAGGGGAAGTCAGGCCAGAATGCCAAGGCGTTTATCAACAATATCATCGATCCATCGGTGATTGGCTTTGGCACCATCGACGACATCGACCAGCTTGCGGGCAAGCGGGGGGATCGGCAATCCTCGGCGGGGCAGTTGGAGATTACGGCCGTGCTGATGGAGAGTTTTGCGGGGGCCAACACTGTTGTGCGCGGCAATTGCACGTTCGGTATGTTCTCGAATTACCCCGAGAATGTGGACGATGCGCTGCGTCAGCGGGCAGGGGCGCGGTTCCTCGTGGACGGTCCACAGACGCGGGACGATTATGTTGATATTTTGTATCTGCTGATGGGTTCGAGTCACGATATTCCGCTGGGTGATCACGAGGTGTTCGAGGCGCAGGCGATCAAGAAAGCGGTCGCGGCGAGTTTTGCGGGCCACGCCAAGCCGCATGAGGCGGGGCTGTTGGAGGTCTATGATGATGTGCAAGCAAAGATTGGGGCGCTGGACACAATCAACAAGTTGGGGACTTATCTAAAGGCAATTCAGGAGGCCGATCCGCGCTTTACAGGGCGCGCGATCAAGAACATCACGGACGCGGTGAAGGTGCGCGCGATGGATTTTGAGCTGCCCGATGAATGGATGTCGGAGCCCGACCTATTCCTGTTCAAAGACTATGACGCCAAGAAAGCGATGATCGAGGACATGCGCCAGCCCATCACGGTGGATATGGTGGTGCAGGAGATCAACCGCTACGCGGATAGCGAGTTCCGCTATGCGGATAAGTCGGACGAGGTGGCGATTGAGAATATGGTGCGGGATATGGGACGGAGTGTTGAGGCTAAGAAGCGGTTTTTGGGGGGTGAGGGATGATTTACTTTTTTACCGCTGTTAGTCTATTGATGTCTGTTTCAATCCCATTTTTTTTGGAAATTAAGCTATTTCGCAAGATACCACGAGGGCGAGACCATATTTGGAACGTCCTCGTTCGCATATTGTGTTCGGTATTGCTGCTCTATTGCTTAACATATCTGATTTGGATCCCTTTTCTGGGATTCAAGCAGAACCCGGTTGAAGTTGTCTTTAACACTGTAGTTCTGTCGTTGCCGGCCATGCTGGTTACTGGCGCTGCCTATGCGCTGGTAAGACCGAGTGTTCCACCGGTGATCCCATGAACCGTCTCATCCGCGCCGGCCTGATGTTCGGCAATCTCTTCCACGTCCACTCGCCTACTTTGGTTGAGCGGTATAACCGTGCGTTGGATCATCTGACGGGCAAGCGGACTGAGTTGACCGATTTTTATATCGACATCTCCGGTTACTCCCCCGAGATCGGGGAAGAGCTTCAAGACCCGCTCTACCTCAACCACAAGGGCGTGAACCGGCAGTTTATCTTGCTGAGCGTGGAGCAACGCATGTCGCCGTTGCTCAATACCAAGTTCTCGACGTCCAAGGCGATCTTGCAGGAGTTCATCGAAGAAAATGAGGCGGCGCTTTTCGCCCTGACTGCCAAGGATGCTGTGGCGGGGGAGTTGGGGAATTCGGTTTATGATGTCACTTCTCCAAAGCGGTTGTTGGATATTCGGCGGATCACCATTGATGCCGATACCACGGGCGGCACGGTCAAGGACGCGGCCAAGCTGGCGGATATGGTGGATGAATTTCGCGATACGGAGGATGGCTGGTACGATGATGTGCTGATTGCGCAGATGATCGAGATCGCGGGCAAGACGGGGGACGTGGTGCGCAATCCGGTCAAGCTCAAAACCATGAGCTTTGACCAGCGTAATTTCTGGACTGCACACTTTGGCGGGCTCTATGTGTTTCAGGATGTGGAGCATCCTGCGGTGATTGCCCCAGCGGGGAAGGATGGGTTGGACGAGTTGCCGATGGAGCATATTTTCGATGCGACGCAGCGCAACCACATCGCTAAGTTTTTCCAGCTCAACGGCCTGACCCAGACAATACTGGAGGCACGCGGCATCAAATCCGCCGCAATCCTGCGGCAAAAGATGGATTTCATCCTGATCGATGCGGTGGCGGATCAGGGCGTGGACCTCACCAGCCTGTCGCGCGGTGATCTGCGCCGCCTTGCGCGCCAGCATAGTGACAAGCTTCCGCCCGAGTTTCACACGCTGGGGCAACTGGTGAACTGGGCCGAGAATGGCGGGTCGTTTCCGAACATCAACAGCAGCGATCCGGTGTATTTCTATACGCTGCGTGCGGCGGATACGCCCGACGCGGAGTTGGTGAACATGCTGCTGGCGGAGTTGGCGCCCAAGGGCATTCGCCAGCTGTTTATCTGCCATAAGGATCTGTTCTACAGCACTTATGCCGCGTGGCCCGAAGCGAAGAAGGCCTATGTTGCTGATTTCCTTGAGCGAGAGTACAAGGTGGATAAAGCGGGCGTACGGGACGCGCTGTTCGGGCATTTTATCAGCCCGCCGCCCTTGCCGCGCCGGGGCAGGAAGCCGCCGCCCGTGCCCAATAACGCTGCACCGGATGGTCCATGGGGGCTGTCAAAGAGGAGATAGGATATGGCCGCACTTGCCCGCCTGATGGTCGTTGGCTTTGTCGTGTTGAGCGTGATTTACGTTTGTTTGTCGCTGTACTCGCGTGCGGTGCGCAAGGGTAAGCTGCGCGCCGAGTGGAATGAGGGGCCGCAGGAGCAGAGCCTTGATGAATTCCTCGATGAGGGATTGGTGGAATATGACAAATCCTTGCGTCGCAAATTGATCCTGTCGGTCTATGTTATTCCTGTGATCCTTGTGTCAGTGGTCATCTATCTTACAAATTTTGCCTAAGAGAGTAGCATATGTTTGGTTTTATCCGTTGGACGTTCTGGATTAGTGTTTGGGTTATCATTGCTTCGGTGTTCCACTATACGCTGCCGCAAACCGACATTGTGCGGGTTACCGACACCTATGAAAAGCGGATTGATCTGGGCGAGAACTCACTGTTCTGGGCGAAAGCGGATGTGGGCTCCGACGGGACGCTAACCAACCGCGATGTGTTCTTCATCCAGACGCGGCGCGTGGGTGGCGATGTGATGGTGTACCGCAATGAGGACACAGGTTGGGGCTGGCCGCCGTACTTCAAATTCGACACGTCTAACCTTCAGGCAGAAGCAAGTGATCTCAGCTCAACTGAGGCTGCTGCGCGATATGTCGCGATAAAGCACTACGGCTGGCGCAACGAGTTTTTCACGATCTTCCCTAATGCTATTTCTGTGCGCCCGGTTGACGGGCCTGACGCGTCCAAAGGTATCCCGTGGCTGAACATCATTATCTTAACGCTGTTTGCTGCGCTGACATACGGCGTCTGGGTGCGCTGGCGCCGATTCCGCAAAGCGCGGATTGATCCAACGATGGAATCCATCGAGGATGATTTTGCCGATGCCACGGGTGCCGTAACCGGCTGGTTCAGATCGTGGCGCAAGAAACCCTGAGCAGGCGAATTCTGAAAAGTTCAATGCGCTGGGTTTTTGATGTGAGTGCCGCTCAGCTTGGTGGCTGAACCATTCTGCCCATGCGGCGTCCGCCAAGGATGTGTACGTGCAGATGTGGTACTTCCTGAACGCCGTGCTCGCCTGCATTGCTGATCATGCGAAACCCCTCGGAGGCATCAAGGGAGACACCCTCCATTTTGCACACCTCACCGACGGCGCGCGTGTAATCCACAATCTCGGCGTCTGATGCCTGTGCGGCGAAGTGGTCGTAGCTGATGTATGGCCCCTTGGGGATCACGAGGACATGCACTGGCGCTTGGGGATAGAGGTCGCGAAAGGCCAGCGAGTGTTCTGTCTCCAGAACAGTCGTATTCGGAATTTCGCCGCGCAGGATTTTGGCAAAGATATTCTGGTCGTCATATGCGTAGGCCACTGAGGGTCTCCTTAGTCAGCAAAGAGGTAATCAGAGCTGGTGATGTCATGCGCTTTTTCACGTCCAATGCCGAGGAATTTTGCCATCTCGTTGGCATTCGCCTCAGAGGACGCTGCTTCGCGAATACGGCAATGGTTCTCGAACTGTGCGTCGCGGATCGCATCGCTTTCAAAGACCATGTCATTGCGGATGGTTGGCAAAAGCCGGTCGAGCGTTTCTTGTGAAGTCTGCTCCCCCGCGAGGCCTACGCGCATGGCGTGGCCTATCAGATATTCTTCGGAGAAGGTGCATTCGATTTCCAGAATGCGGGTCACTGAACGGTCGGAGGAGAAATCCTCCAGCAGGTCAAGGTTGCTCGGGTCCATGCAGACAATCAGGCGGTCCGTCTCAAAGTAATCAAATAACATCCGCATCAACGCGCGGCGGTGGCGTGTACGTTTGCCCAGCGTTTTCTCAATACCGCCAAGCGCCGGAAGCTGTGCGTCTTCCTCGTTAAAGACATACTCGATTGCGGGGACATTCGTGCTTTGGCGGATACGCTCAAGCACACGTTTGGCGACGTGCCACTTCTTGCATACTACAATAAGCAATTCCCGCTCACGACCCAGCGTGCTTTCGGCCTCCCAAAAGCGCGTTGAGAAGCGACGTCCGATACGACCACGTCCCGTGAGGAACTTGAACAGGCTACGCCCCTCATTGCTGATCTGAAAATGGACCCCTTGCGCCGAATACAAAAGGCCTAAACGGCGTTTGAGGTCCTGCGCACCGGTACTGATCTTGCGTGCGAACAGGTAGTCCTGACTGAGCAGAAGATCATAGTGATCATTATAGAACGTGACGGGCATGCCGTATTCGGTGAACATCAAAAACGTCAGAGTGCGCCCATGGATCTCTTTTTCTGGCACTATGTGGCGGACCAGCGTTTGAAAAAATGTCTCGTCAGGAATCCACGTGGTGCGAAAGAAGCGGATGACGTCTCGACGCTCTTTGCAGAAGTCCAGTATCCGTTCGATGGTCTGGCGGCGCAGGCACCACCACTGGCTGCCGATCTGGACTTGGATATCAGCAGGAATTTCACGCTTGAGGCCAAACCGTTTCTGGAAGTTGAACATCGCATAGAACAGCCGTTTGTGAGTTCGCTCGTTAAACCAGTGCCGGTAAATCAGTCGCTCTTCGGTCCAGCCGGTTTTAATCCAGTTGCTCTCGAAATAGTCAAAGCTCTCGATAAAATCGCCATCGTTGTTGTCGAGGAAGCGGTGGGTATATTCGGCAGACTTAATCGCCATGCAATCGCCGGATAGCATATAAAAATGCGTCGCGCGCGGGAAGGCATCGATGGCGGATTCGACTGCGTTCAAGGTAGCCTGAACCAGTGACCACTCCCCCCAGCCACAACGGATACGTTTGGTGGCGAATGTAACATTCGGATTATTGTCGAGTGCGGTCCGGATGGCTTTGTACTCTACGGGATCTGCGCTGGCATCAAAGTGGATCGACATATAGTCGCCCACAGCTGTGAGCCGCTCCGCCTGTTTGATAATGGCGTCCGGGTCCTTATGGCACAGGAGGATGTAGGCAATTTTCGCCATTCAGAAACAATTCACCATTCTACACTCGATTGTTTACATAGATAATCGTGAACACTCATTGAATAAACAGCAATTATTTGCTTTTGTGCTCTAAAGCTGCCCCAAGAGGCGGCAAATGTGACCTGAGCAGGAGTATCACGCCATGGGTTTTCCCGGAACTTGGATGACCGAAAGCGAAAGCGTCGTGTACCGTGTGGTGCCGAAATGTGCGTGTTCGACCATTGGTCAGATCATGTATTATTCTGATCATGGGGTGTTTTTCGAAGGTGATATCCATGATGCAACGGGCGGTTTGCACAAATGGGCGCTCGCAGATAGCCAAGACACCATCAGCCGCAATGTGCAAAATCACAGCTCTTATGCCTTCACCTGTGTGCGCAATCCATACACCAGAATCCTCAGCTCGTTCTTTGACAAAATTTGCGGAATCCAACGTAACGGAAAGCGATACCGTGGCAATTTAGTGCCACTTTTGATCCAAAAATACGGGATTCAAGTTGGCGGGGACGATGGAAAACAAGAATTTGACCAGATTGCGAGCTTCCGCCGCTTTTTGTTGTTTGCGCGTGACACCATCCGCTGGCGTCGCCCGATGGACCCTGACATCCATTGGTCGGGTCAGGCAGGCCACGTAAGCACCTTTATCGTGAACGGTGGCCAGTACGACAAGATCGTCTGGACCGAGAGCTTTAATGACGGGATGCGCGATGTGCTGGATGCGATCAAGACACCGCATGCCGTTGATTTGACCACAATCCCGCGCTTTAACGAGAGCGAAGGGCATGGCCCCAAACGTGCGCATCCGGTTGAGGATTATTTTGATGATCTGTCGATGCATCTGGTGCGAGAGATTTTTAAGAGCGACTTCCAGCTGTTCAAGTATGACTTCGACAATCCGGGGAACAAGATGCCCATTGGTGAAATCGACCTTGATGAGGTTCATGCCAAGCTGGGGGACTAGCAGCCTATTGCTGGACAATCTGCGGGGCGTTGGGTCTAGTTGGTTGTGACCGTTTACCATCCAAGAGGTTCAGTTCATGGCTTTTGTATTTCAGGCTCCCATCCAAGCAAGCCTTGCCGTCCAAGGCACGGATGATCGTTTTCCCGTCCGGCGGATTTTCTGTGTGGGCCGTAATTATGAGGCCCATGCCCGTGAGATGGGCAATGATCCCGACCGTGAGCCGCCTTTCTTCTTTACCAAGCCTGCAGATGCGGCTTGTGACACGCCTTGCACCATTCCCTATCCACCGCTGACCAATGATCTGCACCACGAGATCGAGCTGGTGATTGCGATTGGAAAAGGGGGCGCGAATATCGCGCCCGAGAACGTGATGGATTACATCTGGGGGGCGTCCGTTGGCATTGATCTCACCCGTCGCGACCTGCAGGCAGATGCCAAGAAAACCCGCCGCCCGTGGGATTGGGCCAAAGCATTTGACCTCTCGGCACCCATCGCGCCGATCAAACCCATCGCTGATGTGCCGAGCCTGACCACGGGTCGTATCTGGCTGTCGGTGAACGGGGAGGTTCGTCAGGATGCAGATATCGCCGATCTGATCTGGTCTGTTGCGGACCACATTGCCACCCTGAGCCGGAGCATGACACTGGCCCCCGGTGATCTGGTCATGACGGGTACACCTGCGGGTGTTGCGGCAGTCGTTGAGGGCGATGTGGTGACCGGCGGTGTGGACGGTATAGCAGAGCTGGAAGTCACCATCGGGCCGCGCGCTTAACGGGGACCCCTCGGCGCGTTGGCCAAGGGGAACAGGCTTAGTGCCTTGGTTCTGGGCCCCATCTGTTGGGCGATGCCTCGGACTTGGTGCAGTAGAAAACGATCAATACGATCCAGCCGATGATCGGCAAGAAAATCAGCAACATCCACCATCCGGTACGGCCAATGTCGTGCAGCCGACGGATCGCAACTGCGATGGAAGGCAGGAACAGGACCAATGACGCCAATACACCAATCGGGCCATTTTCTCCCATGCCCAAGGTGGCATCAAGGATGCCTGTGACTGCGCTGATGATGAGTGACCATAGTGCAAACCACCAGTACTGCGGCCGGGTTGAGCGGGTTTTGAAATCCACGAAACGGGCAAAGCCGTCTTTGAGCGCGCCCAGAAATGTGTTGGCGTCTGCGCGGGCGGGGTCATGTCCCTCTTCAAAGGGAGAGTGGGAGGCCAACGGCGCCGCATCTTGCGACCCTTGCGCGCGGGCATAGGGAAGCCAGTCTTCCATGCCCTCTTGCCATACAAGTGTATCGCTGCGCACGGTGCCTGCTGCGACTAGCTGTTCAAACTGGATCTCGCTGACTGGCCCGTGCGAGGTGCCTTCGATGGCGTAATACCAATCTTTGCTCATAATCTGGCCTAACCTTTTGTATAATTACTTTAGCCTAACGTGTGGTTCTGTATGCCTCAAGGATTCTGCGTGGCAAGGGTTCGATCCGCGCGTGTGCGCGCCTCGGCGGCGAGGGAGGGCAGGCCCGTTTGGTCGTAAACATCCCCCAGCAGCAGATTGAGCGGAACACCGTCGGGATCATAGGTACGGCGCATTTCCAACACTTGCTGCGCAGAGGAGGCACGACCGTCTTTGACCAGCGCATCCAGATGGATTTGCTCGAATAGATCCCGCTGGGCATGGCTGCCACCACATTCGGACATGCGCGGCAGGGCGCGGGCCATTTGGGTGATGGCGGTGTTCCAATCGCCTGTACTGTGGGCGACGATGCCCTGTGCAGCGGGCAGGGCCACATCGCGCCACGCGATATGATCGTGTTGGGCCGTGTCCTGCGCGCGCGCCTTGATCGCTTGCATCATCGTCTGTGCCTCTGGCCGCCCTGTGCGGGCAAGGGCATAGAGGTACTGCAAAGTCAGAAACGGGTTCACCGTATCCGCACCGCGCGCGGCGATATGCCCGGCCACATCACCCCAACGCTCACCAACATCGACACCCGCGAACTCCATCCGCGCCAGTAACGATGTCGCGCCCACTTGGTCCTGTGAGTAGTCTTTTGCCAGCCCCCAAACATGGGTGTCATAGGCAGCGCGCACCTCGTCATGCCGCCCGAGACTGATGTAGAAAAGCGCCAGATGCCACCAGTTGTGGCTGCGCATAAAGCTGTTCAAACCGCCCCATGTCTCCGCCACGCTCTCCATAAACGCGGCGCCCTCGGCCACGCGGCCTTCTGTGAGCATGACATGGGCGATGGCGTGATGCGCCCATGCCTCATCGTGTTGCAGGGTCATCGCATGGCGCGCGGCGGTTTCGGCGCGGCTGATCAGGTGGCACTGCTCGTATCCGAACGCAATCATTCCGTGGGCATAAGCGATGTCTTCCGCCTGCGGCAGCGCCTTGAGCGCCATGCGCAGCATTCCGGTGGCATCTCCAAGGTTGAACAGATGATATTGTGCGAGTTTGAGAACGGCCATGTCGCGAGGGTGGTCGGCGGTGATCCGGTCACAAATTTCCAGCAGCTCTGGTACGTCGCCCTGGGTCCACGCGGCGGCGGCGTCGATGATGAGGGCTTCGCGTTCGGTAATACCCTTCCGCGCCGCCTGTGCGCGGGCAATGTAGGGGGCAGCCTTTTGCGGGGCGACGGGTGCTTCGAGAAACATCCACAAGAGCGCGGCATAGGCATTGGCCAATGCGCAGTCAGGATCAGCATCAGCGGCGGCAAGGATGTTGGTTGCCTTGGGCTGATAGCTCAGGAAGCCGTGGATGAAATCGTTGATCGCGGCGAGCGTTTCGTCATTTCTGCATGTCACGTCGAGGCCATAGAGGTCTTTTTTCATGGTGTTGTTTCCTCATGTCGGGCGATGAACTGGCACAAGTGTTTGGTGACGGCATCGGGTGCATCCCAATGGATCGAGTGGCCCGCATCTGCAATCATATGGACAGGGGTATCACCTAAGGTGGGTTTGGCAAAATGCGCGGGCAGCAACAGATCATCGCTGGCCAGCAGCGCTTGTGCGGGACAGGGGATATCGGTGATGCTGTCCGGTACATAGTTGTCGAGTGCTGCGATTTGATGCGCCATTGCTTGCGTGGTTTGCGCAAAGGGATAGGCAAGCGAGAGGGTCGCGGCCTGCGCCACAGCACCTTCCATCTCGAAAAAGGAAGGGGCGAACAGCCATGGGAAAAGTGTGTGAAGCCATACATCGGGGGCAGCATTGCTCTGCCTGATGGCAAGGAGGCTTTTGAACAGTGCGACATTGCGCTCCAGCCGCAGGGGAGCGGCGGCGGCGAGGGTCAAGGTTTTGACCGAAGCAGGATAAGCACAGGCCAGCCGCATCCCGATCATCCCGCCTAAGGAATGGCCGATGACATGCGCAGGGCCGAGGCCGAGATGGTTCAGTAAAGCAGCACAATCCGCTGCGAAAAGATCAACTGAAGCGGGGGCATCAATCGGCACGGTGCGTCCTGTTGTGCGGTTGTCCGGGCGAATGACGGTGAAATGCGGTTCTAACAAAGGGACCAGCGGTGCCCAGCTTGCGCTGTCGCTCATCATGCCTGCAATCATCAGGATTGGGGGGCCATTCCCTGACACCTCATAGTGGAGGGTTATGTTGTCGTGCTCAATCATCGGCATTGGCAGTCCTCCAACAGGGCATAATGTCATTGTCGGTCGGGGTCGCTTCATAGACCGCACGGGCAATGGCACGTGATAGGCATAGGGCGGCGGCATGTCCGGTGAGCAGCACATCTGCGGCAGGGAGCGCGCCGGTGGTCAGCGCAAAGACCAGATCGCCATCATTGGGTGTATGGGCTGGCACGCAGGCGCGGGCAATGCCGTCATGGGCAGCGGTGGCGACACGGTGGCATTCTGCCTTGGTTAGGGTCGCATTTGTGGCCACAATCGCGATTGTGGTGTTGGCGCGGGTCGACATCGCACTCATTTTGCGACTTTCACGGCTCAAGCCCAGACCGCTGCTGGGATCGGGGCCGATGCCGCCGAATTCCCCGTTCATCTCGAAGGAAGCTGCATAAAAATGGCGGTCACCCGGGGTGGTTACCGCGCCGACAGGATTGGCGGCGACAAGTGCTGCAACCGTACTGCCATCGGGCAGTTGCAGGGATGCGGTGCCAAGCCCCCCTTTGAGCATTGCGGTTAGCGCGCCGGTGCCAGCGCCAATGGTGCCGATCCCGAATTCTGGCGTTGCGGCGTGATAGGCGGCGAGGCCAAGGGCGCGGTAGGGGTTCTCGGCCCAACCCTTCTCGCCGCCATTGAGCAGATCAAACAGGATCGCGCCGGGAACGAGGGGGATTTGCGCAGCACCGATGCGGAACCCGCGCCCGTCTGCGCGCAGACCATCCACCACGCCCGAGCATGCGTCCAAACCGAAAGCAGAGCCGCCCGAAAGTACCAGTGCATCAACGGCGGCCACGGATTTATCGGGGGCCAGCAGGTCGGTCTCTCGCGTGCCGGGTGCGCCGCCCATGACGGCGACTGACGCGGTGAAGGGCGCGTCACCGACCACAACGGTGGTGCCGGATTTCAGCGCCGCATCCTGTGCGTTTCCAACGCGAAGGCCGCCGACATCTGCGAGGCTATTGGTGGGGCCAGGTTTCATATATTAAAGCCTCGGTTTGCTGCTGGCGGTATTGGCATCGCCTGTGTTCGGGGTGCCCTTCGGCTCGATCAACAGGACGTGACATTCCTGCTGGGCGCGGGGGCGGTGGGTAACGCCGCGTGGCACGATGAACAACTCGCCTGCCTTCACTGTGTGGCTTTTGCCCTCGATATCCATCGTCATTTCACCACTCAAAACCAGGAAGAAATCGTCGGTGTTTTCGTGCAAGTGATAGGGGAATTCACCCGCGAACTTTACAACCATTACATCGTTATCGTTGTAATCGGCGATCACATGCGGGTCCCAATGGGTGCTGAAGTGAGTGAGCTTCTGGGCTAGGTTAATAGGGATCATGCGGAGAGGCCTTTCAGGTCGGGCGGCACTGGCGCCGCGTCGATGAGGGATTTTGTGTAGAGGTGGCGCGGATTGGTGAAAACGGCTTCGGTCGCACCCTGCTCGACGATCTTGCCTTGCTTCATCACCAACACGCGGTCGGTGATGGTGCGCACCACGCTCAGACCGTGAGAGATGAAAAGGTAGCTGAGGCTATAAGCCCTGCAGAGTTCCACCAGAAGATCGAGGATTTGGGCACGAACGGAGACGTCCAAAGCGCTTACCGCTTCGTTAAAGACAGTAAGGTCGGGTCTGATAATGAGCGCACGGGTGACCTGATCACCGATGGCTTTGGCGGAATTAAGGACGGTCATCGGCTCTTGGAACACCATGCTGATGTCGTTGCCACGTATTGCGCAGAGTTCGGCCTCTCGCAGAGTGAGGAGATCTCGAGCTCCGAGCATGATGTGGCCCTGAGGATTGGCGCCGCGCGGAAGCAACTGCATCGTGGCAAGCGCAGTCATGGATTTGCCAGAGCCGCTTTCGCTCGTGAACGTGACGATCTCACCTTCGCCGATGTCGAAGGTTACGCCCTTGAAG